>JAJHRE010000101.1 GCA_020832985.1 Desulfurococcaceae archaeon
CCTCAGAACTTGAGAGTGCTGTACGTGGTGGTGCTGATATTATTGATGTTAAAGACCCTTCTAGAGGTAGTTTAGGACTACCTGATTACACTATTTTGAGGGAGGTGTTAGGGATTATTAGAAGGTCAGGTATATCTGGGGTAGAGGTTAGTTTTGCTGGAGGTGATGTTAAGAGGTTTAAACCGGATCTAGAGTACATAGCCTATACTGCCGGGTCTTTAAATGTTAACTACTTTAAAGTAGGTTTTGCGTTGAAGTCTGTAGATGAGGCTAGAATGATTGGGTTGAGGATATCAGATATCTTAAGCTCATTCAATACTAAGTTAGTCTTAGTAGGGTATGCTGATTTTAAACGTATTGAGTTTATCGAGCCTTTAGAAGTTATTGACATAGCTAGAGGTGTAGAAGGAGATGTCGTAATGATTGATACGTATGTAAAGGATGGTAAGACAACATTTGACTTCCTAACTAGGAACTACTTAGAGGACTTCACTGAGAAAGCACGTGAGAATGGTTTAATGTCTGCCTTAGCTGGGGGTTTAAAGAAGTATCATGTCCATGAAGCTATTAGACTAGGATTTAATATAGTTGGGTTTAGAGGTGCTGTCTGTACTGGTGGTAGGGATGGGGTGGTTTCAGAGGAGCTTGTAAGAGAGATAAAGGAGGTAATCTCTTCAACTACTAAATCATAACCTACATTCTAGATACCCAACATTTTCCTGACTTTGTAGGGGGACTTTAGTAGGGATCATATCACGGATTTGTTGGAAGTATATGTTATTGAGGGGTTAGATGTTTGTTTAAGATGTTATGATGATGTAATCTTCAGGTTCTTCATTCACTATATGACGTAGTAGGTGGGGTTTTAACATGTTATATATTATTAATGGTGTTTTAACTCTATAGAGTAGTTCTGGGGTGTAGGGGTCAATGATATCTTTACTTAGTTTATGTAGTTCGGTAATAGTCATTCTCTTAATTAAATTGCTTCGAACATCTAGAATGCTATCTAAGGGTTTAGCTAGTATTACTGTATTTGCCTTTAAAAGACTAGCTATATATACTGCTATTGAGTCGCTAGTCACATCCCAACTATGTGGGAGTTCATTAACTGTCCTCACTATCTTATAAGGCATTAGGATCGGTATCTTACCATTATCTAAAGCATTATATGTTTCTAGAAGGTTGTAAGTCTCTACGAAGAGTCCTGACTCATCAAGGCTTAAGATGTAAGTACCGTACATCTCCATAGCTTTAATTGCGAGCCAGTGTGCTACATCATCGTTAAAACCTACCCTCCCTTGTAACTCCCTCACGAAATCAGCGAATACACTACCACCAGGTATTACCACGAACTTAGCTATATTAGTCAGAGATCTTAACTCACGTAATGTCTCCTTAATAACTTCTTTATAATTGATTAGATGACCAGATAACTTAAGAACTACTAACTTACCCATCACTAACAACCCTGTTTAACACCATTAACGTTAAAGCGTATGAGGGGAGTACACCTGCTACCCCCTTACCTACAAGCTCATTAATACTTACTACCCTCTTAAAACCAGCCCTCCTACTAGCCTCAGCCGCTAAGAACTCACCAAGACCTGCTGTTATGACTGTGAATCTATCTAGGTTAACTCCTTGAGATGCTAACCAAGACCTAATCTGCATTAATGCCTCAAACACTGTAAAGACTTGTTTCTCATAGATATACCGGGCAATCTCAACAGCTTCTGCAAGATTGATGATGTTAGAGTCAGCACAGATTATACGGGCGATCCTCTGCATAGCTTCTTCTAAACTCTTCCCCCTATCATCAGCTGTCTCAGTAGTGTAGTCCTCACTACTGATGTTACCTAATAGTAGGTGTACATCACCTATTAAGGAGAACCTCTCTGAAGATACTCGAGTATAGGATCCCTTATACGGAACACTACTCACTAGAGTAGCTACATTACCTCTTAAAATACCTGTGTAGACTAACTCACCATAAGTTAGCTTCTCAGGGTCTGTATAACCTCTAACCCTTACATCACAGTCAACCATAGGTATCATCGTAGTAGTTGTACTACCTATATCTACGAGTACAGCATCACGTATACCCCACTCAGAACACTTATACTTCATCAACCACGCAGTAGCAGCCCAATTAGCAGCAGCTACTCTTAAGTAATTTCTTACAGCCTCAGTAGAGTCTATAAGATTCATATCAACTGTTACGTAGTATGTCTTTTTAGAGTCACTGAATACCTCCTCAACAACTTCAACGATGGTCTTAACCCCCTCATACTTCGTCCTAAATATATCAGAGAGTTCGGCAGTCATAGCCACACCTACATAGTATTCCCCCGACCTTAGGGGGAGACCTCCTTTAACCTCCTCAAGTAGTTGTTTAAGAGATCTAACACCTCTTAACCATAACGGATGATACCTACGTATTACGTCAGTAACACTCACACTCCTCCCATCAGGGGTAGGTATAGTGTTGACAACCTTAACATTAGCACCTCCTATATCGAGTCCGAGGATATGCATTCAAACCCCACGATAAGTATTACCTCACAATCTTAAATTACTCATCATATCATCTCTATTCTTATTTTTTAACTATTTAGTAGTATTATCTTGGTGGTTATGGTTTGATAGAGGTTATCCCAGTATTAGATATCATGGGTGGTTTAGTCGTTCACGCAATTGCAGGTCGTAGGGAGGAGTATAAACCATTAAAAGAGAGTGTATTAGCAGATAAGCCAGATCCTCACCTCATCCTAAAAAATCTTAAGAATATGGGTTTTAAGACTGTCTACATAGCTGATCTAGACGCTATTATGGGGAGGGG
>JAJHRE010000033.1 GCA_020832985.1 Desulfurococcaceae archaeon
GTGGTTAGATCTTCAGTTTACAGACTTAGTAGGGGTTTTAAGACATGTTACAGTTTCTGTGAAGTTACTAACACCTAATGTATTTAGTGAGGGTTTAGGTAAGCTTGACGGTAGTAGTGTTAGGGGGTTCTCAAATATTGAGGAGAGTGACTTGGTTTTAAAGCCTATACCTACAACATTTGCTTTAATGCCGTGGTCTTCAGGTATTGCTAGGATGTTATGTAGTGTGTGGAAGGGTGGTGAGAGATTAGTTAGAGATCCTAGGTATGTTTCTGAGAGGGTTGATGAGTACTTCATGAGTAGTGGTTTAAGACCTTACGTATCTGCAGAGTTAGAGTACTTCATATTCGATAAGGTTAATGTAGTAGTAGATAGTTGGAGGCAGGAGTTAAGTATAGTTAGTAGTGAGTCTTACTGGAGTACTACAGTACCGTTTAATAGGGGGAAGGATGGTTACTACGTTACATACCCTAAAGATAAGTTCCAGGATTTAAAGTTAGAGATTGCTGAAGTTCTTGAGAAGTACTTCGGATTAACTGTAGAGGTAGTTCATCATGAAGTAGCATCAGCTCAACATGAGATTAACTTTAACGGTAGTAATACTACAGGTACCTCAGATAATATCCAGACTGTTAAGTACGTAGTTAGGAGTTTAACTTATAGGAAGGGTTATATAGCTACATTCATGCCTAAGCCTATATACGGGGATAGCGGTAGCGGTATGCATGTACATGTAAGTATTTGGAGAGGTGATGAGAACTTATTCTACGACCCTAACGATGAGTACGTAAACTTAAGCCAGTATGCTAGGTACTTCATAGGTGGTTTAATAGAGCATGGTAGGGCATTATCAGCTATTGTCAGCCCTACAGTAAATAGTTATAAGAGGTTAGTCCCAGGATATGAAGCACCAGTATATCTAGTATGGAGTAAAGCTAATAGAAGTGCAGCTGTTAGGATACCAGCATATAGTAATAGCCATAAGAGTAAGAGGGTTGAGTACAGACCTCCAGACCCAAGTGCAAACCCATACCTAGCACTCTCAGCTATATTACTAGCAGGTATTGACGGTGTTAATAGGAAGTTAGACCCTGGAGACCCTGTTGATGAGAATGTGTATAGAATGACTCCTCTGAGGAGGAGGGAGTTAGGTATTAAGGAACTACCTAGGTCGTTAGATGAAGCTTTAGATGAGCTTGAATGTGATAATGAGTGGTTAAGACCTATATTCCCTAAAGAACTCATAGATAGTTATATAGAGGTTAAGAGGGAGGAGGTTAAGAAGGTAACTACCTACCCAACACCTATAGAAGTATACCACTATATTGACATATGATTAAGTCTCAACTCTCAGCACAACTCATTTATTAATAGTTAACTACCTTATTCACCCTAATACTAGTATATATTATAGCTAATGCTATCGAACCACACCAGAGTGCTGTAAGTACATTACCTAATAACGCATTAAATATTAAGACTATTAGTAAGTATATTAGGTAGAGGTACTCGTAATTACGTAAGGACTTAACTAACTTCTCACTACTTCCTTTAGGAGTTATATTATAACGGAACCTCCTCAATAGTAATGCCTTAACAGTACCTACGAATATAGTCGGTAATAACGTCGCTGTAGTAGTTGCTGAAGAACCTATAGACCTTATAATAAGGTACTTACTTACGTATCTATTAATTAATGACTTATAGATACTTAATACGTATAAGGCTGTTACGACTGTGGAGAAAGCTATCAGTACGTATCCGAAATCCATTAAGTCCTCCCTCAAAAATATAGATGTTATAGGGATTACAACACTTCCTAGGAAGAGTAGTGCTGTTGGTATGTACTGACATAGGTAGAGGGCTGCCTCCAACCTCTTAATAACACTTAACTTAGCCTTCAACAACAATTTAAAAGTCTTTAATAACACTTCAAGTGCTCCGTAAGCCCACCTCTCCTGCTGTATCTTCAATGAAGTATAGTATGAGGGGACTAAGACGTTAATTACTGCATCATCTACGTAACCTACTTTAAATCCATTAGCAAGGAATTTCATACCCATGTACATATCATCTTGTATGACGTTATCCCATAAACCGACAGTCAGTAATGACTCCTTCCTAAATAATGTACCGGAACCTAGTGGGAAGATGAAGAGGTTTAGAGCTGACCTACCCTTATAGAGTGTATCAACTGTAAACTTCATAGTCCTACCTATAGACTTAGCTAACCTAGTACTATAGCTGTAGTAACTCTCCCACCTACCTACACAAGCTTCATAACCACTCTCAACACAGTTAATTAACTTATCTATAGTTCCTTCCTGAAGTCTTGAGTCAACATCTAATATCATGATGTACTCATACTTCGCCTCAGTAACACCCTTATTTAATGCCTTAGCCCTACTACCACTTATAGGATCCCCTAAAATTACTCTAACCTCAACATTCGATGATGTCCTCTTAGACTCACATAAATTCTTAATCTCTAATGCCCTATCTACAGGGTCGTCAGTAACTATTAATAACTCACATCTGAAACCCCTACACGCCTCATCCACATTCTTTACTAGATCATCTATGAGTTCTATAGGTTCATTCTTTACAGGTACTACTATGGTTATACCCGTATTAGACTTACTATTAACTCTTACAGGACTCCTATACCTATGACTGTAGTAGTAGTAGATGCTATGTATGATCATTAAGGTTAGTAACGGTGCTATAAATACTAAAAAAGTAATTACTTTAACTATGAGCAATTAAGGACACACTCACCTAATTAGAGCTACTGCTAAGTCGTTTACGTTAGTACCTGTAGGCCCTGTTATTATAGCTGACTTCAACTTACTTAAGTATGTGTATGAGTCATTATTGTTTAATGCTTCGTAGGGGTCTAAACCTAATCTCCTACCCTCAGTAACTGTACCTCCATCAACTACAGCACCTGCTGCAGGACTCACACCATCAACACCGTCAGAACCTATAGATGCGAATACTACATCATCTAAACCAGCTATTGATATAGCTACTGATAACGCTAGTTCTTGATTCCTACCGCCAACACCCCTACCCCTTACAGTCACTGTAGTCTCACCACCGAAGAGAACTGCAGCTGGTTTCTTAACAGGTTCGTCATACCTCTTAATATTCTTTATAATACTAGCTACAAACCTACCGACCTCTCTAGCCTCACCCTCCATCATAGACGTTATTACCAATGTATTGTAGCCTAACTCCTTAGCAGTTAGTTCCATAGACTTCAAACTTATGTAGTTACTAGCTACTATATAGTTTAAGACCTTATCGAAAGTCTTATCACCTGGTTTTGGAGTTTCCTTTAACTCCCCTTTAAGACCTCTTAATAAGACCTCCCTAACAGACTTAGGTACGGTATCCCATATACCATACCTCCTAAGTACTGCTATAGCGTCCTCATAAGTAGTTGTATCAGGAGCTGTAGGTCCTGAAGCTATGAACTCTATAGGGTCTCCAACAACATCTGAAAGCACTAGTGAAATCACCTTCGACGGATATAACAACTCAGCTAACCTACCTCCCTTAACCATAGATATGTGCTTCCTCACAGTATTTATCTCCTTAATATCTGCACCACACTTAAGTAGCTGTGATGTTAATACTTTAAGGTCTTCAAGACTTATAGGTTCTATAGGTAATTCAAAGAGTGCTGAACCACCACCAGATATGAGTACTACGTATGTATCCCCTTCATCACCACTTCTTAACTTAAGTAATTCCTTAGTAGAGTTTAGGGTATCCTCATCAGGTATTGGATGACTACCGTAAAGAACCTTAACCTTATTTAAAGTAGGTGGTTTAAGACCTTTAGGTACTATAACAGCCCCACCAACTATATAATCACTAAGTAATTCCTCAACAGCTAATGCCATAGTCGCTGATGCCTTACCAAAACCTAATACCTTAACCCCCCTACCAACATCATACTCCCTACCACCAATAACTAACTTACTACCCTCTAATTTGAGAGCTGACTTAACAGCCTTAACAGGGTCAGCAGCCGTAAGACCAGCCTCAATAATTTTAAGTATATCCCTATGCATCCCAGAACGTACCAACTCATTAAAATTCTTGATCATAGCATCATCATGTTTAAATTACTTGATAACCTTATAAATTCTACTAACCAATTATATTAGGAGTATCTTATGGACTTAAAAGAAGTTATTACATGGCTATCTAAGCATAATTCTAAATTCATAAACGCTAGAAGATTAGCACATCGATTCAACATAACGACACATCTCGCAGGTAAGATCTTAAGGGAGTTAAGGAGGTTAGGGTATGTAAGCGTTTATAGGAAGAGGAGGGGTAGGTTCACAATATATAAAATTGAACGTTTTAAAACTGATTAAATAGCCTCAGACCTAGTTTAGAAGTCTTTAACCACGTTATGATAATGTTTTTAAATCCTACCTAAGATTTTAATTCATGACGGTTTCGAAGGTCTTGAGGTGGTTTAAGACTACGTATGTGTTGGGTCTATAGTTCGGTATGGGGTGGGTTCGTAAGTGTACGTAGGTGTTAGTTGGTATGTTAATGGTTTAAGGAGTTTTAATGCTGAATCTTACGTAGTAGTAGATGTCCTCAGATTCTCAACATTAGTAGTTACAGCTCTAGCTGTAGGGTTTGAAGAGATTTACGTCTTCTCAGACCTAGATAAGGCTGTAGAGTTTAGGGATAGGGTTAGGTCTCCACTAGCTGCTGAAGTCGACGGTATTAAACCTGATGTTGCAGACCTTGATAACTCACCTACAGGGGTTATAGAGTACGTTAGTAAGTACGGTATTGGTAATGGTAAGTTAGTAGTTAGGACTACCTCAGGTGCTTTAATAGTTAGTGAGGCTATTAAGTTAGGGTTGAGGAACGTGTTTATAGGTTCTCTAGTTAATGCTAGAGCTATAGCTAGAGTTATTAATGAGTTAAAGTTTAAATCAGTTAATATAGTGTGTGCTGGTTATAGGAGGAGTGACTTCTCTATAGAGGATTTCCTAGGTGCTGGAGCTATAATCTACGAGTTAAGTACGTTAACCAGTGATTTAGACTTAACTGATGAGGCCATAGCTGCATTACATACCTTCAAGTCAGTAATTAACGATAACGTGTTATTAGATGTTATTAAGTCTGGACGAGGCGGTAGTTTCCTATGGAGGACTGGTAGGGAACGTGATGTAGTCTTCGCCAGTAACTTAAATAAGTTTGATGTAGTACCTCAACTAGTAGATAACGTCATAAGAGAATATAGTAGAGTTAAAAATGAAGTGGGTTAACAACTACTTCCTAACCTCGGCAACCCTCTTCAAAAACACCCTAGCTTCCTCAGCCTCAGAACTCGGAACCTCCTTATGACAGAACCACCAATCAAAGCATTGATAAGACTTAAACCTCTCAGGTATTTCAGCCATAGTTGATGGTGGTGGTACTATAACCCTCTCACCAATTAATTCATTATTAGGCCAATTAGCCGGTATAGCCGCTTTATACTGTTCATGAACTTGTAATGCTTTAACCATCCTTAATATCTCATCAATATTTCTGCCTAGTTCTAATGGGTAGTATAGGATTGCTCTTATAATACCTCTATGGTCTACTATAAACACAGCTCTAACAGTACTTGTTGTTGATTGAGCATGTAGTAATCCTAACTTCTCAGCAACCTGACCTCGAGGGTCTGCAATTATTGGGAACGGTACTTCATAACCTAACTTCTCCTTAATCCACTCAACCCACTTAATATGACTGTAATTACTATCTATACTTAAACCTATTAACTCAGTATTTAACCTCTGGAAGTCCTTATACCTAATAGTAAATGCTACAAACTCTGTAGTACATACTGGTGTGAAGTCTGCTGGATGACTGAACAGTATAAACCACTTACCCTTATAATCATCTGGTAAGACCTTCCTACCGTAATTAGTCATTACCTCTATCTTCGGAAATGGTTCACCTATTAAAGGGATATTCCCTGGAATACTACATCACCAAATATTACTACACAGTTAAACTTATAAACTTTCTGTTAAAATCATTTAACGAAATATTACGACCTTCCCTAAATTATATTCGGCATTTTACATAAACTTATATATAATCTTTAACTAAGTAAGTAATTTCTATTACTGTTATATTAACTCATTAACTATCTTTAGGATTAATCCAAACTATTCTTAGAACTCCTTACCTACTATGAAACCTACTATGGAAAAATAAGTGATTTAGAGTTTGAGGTTGATGTACATTACGTTAAGTTAAAGCCAACCCCTAACCTTCATAGCTTCGTAGATACGTTCTAGTGCTAGGACTAGGGCTGCATCCCTCATAGTCTTTACCTTCCCAGTACTACGTAATTCCTCAAATTTCTTATATGTCCTTAAGAAATTCTTCCTCATTATATCTTCTAACTTCTTCTTAGTTTCTTCTTCATCCCATATATACCATTGTAGGTTTTCAACCCATTCTAAGTAACTCATTACAACTCCACCAGCGTTTGCTAGGAAGTCAGGTACTACTATTACGTTACGTTCTGTAAGTTTAAGTTCTGCTTCAGGTGTTGTAGGTCCGTTAGCACCTTCAACTACGATCTTAGCCTTCACCTTACCTACATTCTCTAAAGTTATCTGACGTTCTATAGCGTCAGGACCTAATATATCAGCATCTACGTATAGAGCTGCTTGAGGGTCTGAGATCTTCTCACCTCTCGGGTAGTTAATCACCTTCCCGGTAGTGTTCTTAACCTTCATAGCTAACTCAACATCAATACCTTCAGGATCGTAGACAGTACCACTAGTATCACTTATAGCTACTACCTTAGCACCCATCTTAGATATGAAGTATGCATGCCACTGCCCCGTATTACCGAACCCCTGAATACTCACCCTCCTACCCTCTAAACCACCTAAGTACTTCTCAGCAGCCTCCTTAGATATTACAGCACATCCAAAGCCTGTAGCGTACTCACGTACTGGATTACCATGTATTATAGGTGGTTTAGCTGTGAAGACTGCAGGTGCGTTACGTCCAACAAACTTACTGTACTCATCAAACATCCAAGCCATCATCTGAGACGTAGTACCTACATCAGGTGCTGGAATGTCTAAGTACTCACCTAACACATCCTTTAAAGCCCTAACATAACCCCTACATAGAGCTTCTAAATCCTTAACATTAAGTTCTTTAGGATTAACCTTAACACCACCCTTAGCACCGCCGTAGGGTATACCTGCTAATGAGTTCTTAAGAGTCATTATAGTTGCTAAAGCTATATCATCATCTAAACTCAACTCTGGGTGGAACCTAATACCACCTTTATAAGGACCTAAAGCACTGTTATGCTGTACTCTATAACCTTCAAATACCTTCAACTTACCATCAGATAGCTTAACAGGAATTTTAACAATCACTATACGTTCAGGCTTACTAACTAACTCGTAGAATTCCTCCGGAAACCCACCTAATTCACAGCCCCTCCTAATATTTTTAATTACATCACTTAGAAACGAACTCATAAGATACCTCCGGTGATTGCTTATAGGTAAGGTTAATAAAGATTCAGCTGATTAACAGTAAACTTTATTAAGCCCTTCTAATTCTTCTTTAAAAGATGACTATGGTGGTCTAGGTGAGTTTAATGAAAGAGCAGGGATTTAATGTCGGGTATATCGATAAAAAATATTTAATTATGAATAGGTACTTACCACCCCTAGGTGATAAGTTAGGTTTCTGGAATAGGTTAAGGATTGAAGGTATTAGATATGCTGCTGAGAAGGGTGTGGAACATGAGGTATTATCACGTCCTAAACCTAGGGGTAGGATTTTAGACAGATTAAGTATTAAGGAAGTTAATGTAGATGCTATTAACAACCTTATACAGAGGTTAGGTATTGAAGGTGTTGATAGACTTGAAGTTGATGTAGGGGTAGATTTCGCCTCTAAGAGACTCTCAACACCTATATACATAGGTGATATGAGTTTTGGTGCGTTATCAGGTAATCCGAATATAGCTCTTGCCAGAGCTGCTGATATAGCTAACGTCGTAATAGGTATTGGTGAAGGTGGTCTACATCCGGAGGTAGGTGAGTGTAGTAATATAGTTATTCAGTGGGCTAGTGGACGTTTCGGTATAGATAGGTATATGATAAGGAAGGGTATTGCAGTAACTATTAAGATAGGTCAAGGTGCTAAACCAGGTATAGGTGGGCACCTACCAGGTGAGAAAGTTGTTGATGATATAGCTAAGTTGAGGAGAATTCCCCCAGGTAGTGAAGCTCTTAGTCCAGCACCTCACCACGACATATATAGTATTGAGGACTTAGCTCAGAGGGTTAGGATGTTAAATGAACTCACTGGTAAGCCAGTACTTGTAAAGGCTGCTGCAGGACATCAAGCAAGATTCATCGCTGTAGGTATTGCTAGAGCTAAGGCTCTTGGAGCTATCATTGACGGTGCTGGTGCAGGTACTGGTGCAGCACCAAAGATCGTGAGAGATCATGTTGGAGTTCCTATAGACTTTGTAATCTCAATTACTGATAGATTACTAAGAGATAATGGATTAAGGGATGGATTTCTCCTCATAGCTGGTGGTATGATAGCTTCAGGTCAAGACATCTTTAAATCCATTTTACTAGGTGCTAATATGGTCAATATAAGTACTGCTTTATTAATCGCTATGGGATGTATTATGTGTCATAAATGTAATACTGGAAAGTGTCCTGCAGCATTAACTAATAGTTTAAGTGAGCCGAGAAGACTTGATATAGGATGGGGCGTTAAACATGCTGTAAATTGGTTGAAAGCTGTAGAAAGAAGTCTTAAGATACTAACATATTCGTTAGGTGAGGATAAGTTACAGAATCTTGTTGGGAGGAGGGACCTACTAGAGCTTTATTATGCTGATAAAGACGTAGCAGAAATCATTGATGTAGTGCTTAAGGAGCCTGGTCAGATAGCTTGGTATGAAGAGCCTCAAGAACTTGATATACCATTTGAGGTTATGTTTTACGGTAAAACCCCAGTAGTTGGTATGGGGGGTATCGTACCTGGCTACACCACACCTGCTGAGAGACCTCTGGATCTACTTAGAATTGAAGCGGCTCAAGTTACGAGACCTAGTATAGACCCCTACCGTGAAGAAATAGATTTAAGAGTTGCCTTACATGATGGTGTAACATATGAAGCCCCTATAGTAGTTCCATGTATTGATGACGCCCTTGTAGATGCTGCAGAAGCTCTCGGATACCCTATAGAGTGCGAACTATTAAAATACTCTAAACTTGTTGAAGTAAGTCCAGGGACGTACCCACAAACACTTGAGGGGATAATTATAGTTGATGAAGGTGAGTTTAACGGTAAGAGACCATGGCTTGAAGAGTGGGTAGTAGTTTTAGATGATGAAGGTAGGAGGTGTAGACTTAGAGAGAAGTTTGCATTAGTTGCTGCAGGTAGGTTAAAGGATGGAGCAGATATATATAAGCTCATAGCTTTAGGTGCTGATGCTGTCTTACCTAGAGCTTTATTTAATTCTGTTAAGGAGAGGATTCATGGGGAGGTTAAGGAGAGACGTATAGAGGTTTACGAAAATGTATTGATAGAACTTAGTTGGGAGTTAAGACTGCTTATGGGTGCTGGAGGTGTTACAAGTTATAAGAGTTTACGCGGTAATAGATGGTTATTAAGAAGTTTAGATGGGTATGTCGCGAGAGTATTAAATGTAGATATCGCTGGGATATAGTATGTGCGGTATAGCCGGTATAGCAAGTACAGCAACTCAAATACCTTTCAAGGATATACTGAAAGTTTTGAAGGCTATGGAGTTTAGAGGTACTGAACAAGGGGCTGGCTTCGCAGCCCACATACCAGTAGATGGGGGGTTTATAAGGTTTAAGGTGTTTGCAGGGGATGAGGACTCTATTAAGGTACTCACTGAAGTTATTAAGGATTTAATTATCAGTGGTCCGGATAAGGTAGCTACATTTAATAAAGTATCTGTGTATGAGTATTACTTAAGTGATTACCCGCCACAATCTGTATATAACAGCCGTGGTGTATGGGTGTTACAAGCATCTAAGTACTTAAATGTTTGGAAAGGTGTTGGATGGCCTTATACCGTAGCTGAGGCTTATAGGTTGCATAACCTTATGAGTAATGTATGGATAGGACATACAAGGTACCCGACAAATAGCCCAGGTTTTAAGCCCTGGCTTACACATCCATTCACCTACCGTGAGACAGTTATAGTACATAATGGTGATTTAAGTAGTTATGGAATTAATAAGAGGTACATAGAATTCCGTCTAGGTATTAATAACTTTACAGGAAATGATAGTGAGTCAATAGCTTACCTAATGAATATACTCCTTAATGATGGTTATAGAGCTGATGAAGCTATTAACTTACTCTGTACTGGAGAGGTAATTCCTGAAGTTAAGTTGGATGGACCTTTTGCTGTCATCTTCATTCACGGAACCTCCAAAGGCCCTATTTTCGGTGCCTTCGTAGATAATCACCATCTAAGACCTCTATATGTAGCCTTCAGCGATGATAAGGTTTACGTAGCTAGTGAAGCTGGTGCTTTAAAGGCCTTAGACCATAAGTTAAAACCACTTATGCTACGTGGTGGTGGTATGGTTATCTTATATCCTGACGGTGAGAAAGTTGTTAAGGGTCTAACAGAATATAAAGTATTTAGCTACACCACCCCTCCGTTAAATGATGGTATTAATGCTTTACTCTATGCTAATAGTGTAGATTTAAATAAAGCCATAGATGATGTGTTAAGAAGTAAAGGATATGCGATAGTCTACAACCTTCTAGGGCATAGGTATGTAGCTAACGGTTTAGGCCCTGGTTATTTAGAACTTACTGGAGTTGTAGGTAACTCAAGTCTAAACCTTATTGAGGGTCTTGACGTTAGGATTTATGGTCAGGCTCAGGAAGACTTAGCAGATTGTGCTGAGAATTCAAGGATTGTTGTCTACGGTGATGTAGGGGATGCTACTGCTCAAGCGATGAGAAGTGGTGAATTACACGTCCTAGGTAATGCAGGTAACAGGTTAGGTGTTCAATTAAGGGGTGGTATAGTAGTTGTACGTGGTGATGTTGGGGATTACCTTGGTGAGTATATGGCTGGCGGTACTATAGTAGTTCTAGGTAGTGTTGGTAAGTACGTAGGTACTGGAATGGTTGGTGGTAAGATCTACATAAGTAACTATGTACCGTTAAGTAATATAGGTAAAGCACCTCCAAAAACTCAAGTAGAAAGATACCTGCATGCGTTAGTACGTAGAGGTAAGTTACCGGAGGATGTCGCTGTAAAAGCTTTAAATGCTAAAAGTGTTTCAGAATTATCTAACATCTTACATGATCAATTCAGGCAACTTTCTAAGCTATGGGGGATACTACATGTTGGCTATCCACATGCTGAGTATAGGTATTTAAGAGATTATGAAGAGTTAGAATTAAGGAACATCCTGATGAATCATGTCCTAATAACTAAAATACCATTAAACATTGATGAAATACTCTTGAATAAATTCACAATAATTACAGCAGCTAAGTATAAAGATTAAGTTGATTAACCACCAACAGCAGCATTTAAACTTAAAATATGGATGCTATCACATATTGAAAATCATAATAATTATGAGTAAGAGATGAAGTTAATGTGAATTTCAATTAGTAGGAAGTAATGGTGGTTCAGATTTTAAAATATTAAGACTGTTTAATGCTTAAGATGTTGTATCCTAAACTCCTACTTCAGAATACATTCTACGTTTGTACTTGTATGCTTGATAAGCTTATGGATGATATTTCGTAGTTGGTAGTTATTTTTATAACTAGTTTATTAATAGTATTTAGAGGTGGGTTCAACGGGTAATGAGGCTGTAGCTGGAGGTCTTATAGTACCTTCAAGTTATGATGTTGAGAAGGGTGTTATATTCATAGGTGGTAAGGAGGTCCGTGTTGGTAGGGGGTTACCTAAGGTTAGAGATGATGAGAAGTTAGTTAGGTATACTCAGAGTTTATGTCCTTACTGTTACGCCTTATTACCAGCGGTGATTGTTGAGAGGGGTGGTAAGGTGTATATTAGGAAGGTATGTCCTGAACATGGTGAGGTTGAGGAGTTATACTCAGGTGATTCAGAATTCTTTAGAAGGTTGGATATGTGGTATGTTGAGGGTAGGGGGCCTAGGCATGTATATACAGACTTAAGTGCTCCATGCCCTTACAGCTGTGGTTTATGCCCTATACATAAGAGTCATACAGCACTAGCTAATATGGTAGTAACTAATAGATGTGATCTTGATTGTTGGTACTGCTTCTTCTACGCTGAGAAGGTTGGCTTCGTATATGAACCTACGTTAGAACAGATAGAGTTTATGGTTAAACAACTACTTAAGCAGGGTGTAACACCAGCTATTCAATTAACTGGTGGTGAGCCATTAGTTAGAGAGGATATTGTTGAGGTAGTAAAGTTACTTAAGTCTTTAGGTGTTAGACATATCCAGCTAAACACTAACGGTATAATGTTTGCTAAGCTATATCTTGAAGACCCTGAAAAAGCTGTAGCACTAGCTAAGAGTTTGAGGGAGGCTGGTGTTAACACAATATACTTAAGCTTCGATGGTGTAACACCTAAGACTAACCCTAAGAATCATTGGGAGATACCGTATATATTTGAAGTCTTTAGAAGGTCTGGAATGACTAGTGTGGTATTAGTACCTGTAGTCATTAGGGGGGTTAACGATCATGAGTTAGGTGATATCATTAAATTCGCAGCTATTAACATGGATATAGTTAGGTCTGTAAACTTCCAACCAGTTAGTTTAGTAGGTATGATTAAGAAGGCTGAGAGGGAGAGGTTAAGGATAACTATAGC
>JAJHRE010000034.1 GCA_020832985.1 Desulfurococcaceae archaeon
CCTGTAGAACCCATCCCTAAACTCTGTGAAGTCCTCTAACTTAAACCCTAACGACTTAATCCTCTCAATATCATCTCTAAATAATATCATCTCAGTAGAGATACAACACCTACCACAGTATAGACATAGGTCTCTCTCAAATACCATGGAGTCCCTAACTATTAAGTCCGTAGTAATTAGTAAATCTTATTATTTATGGAGTGAGAGGTAGTATGACTTAATTAGGTGGTTAAGTTGAGTATGAGGTTGTATGAGGAGATGGTTGACAGGGCGAAACACTTTTTCAAGATTAGTGATTATGATGTATCCCTCGGTAGGTATGATATAGCTTTATTCCATCTAGAACAAGCAGTTCAATTATCATTAAGGGCATACCTACTTAAGGTCTTCGGCGACTTCCCTAGAACTCACTCGATTAAGGATTTAATTGATTTAAGTGAGAATGAATGTATTATATTAAGAAATTAGCTGATGAACTATGGTTTGTAGTTGATGTCCTTGAAGATGCGTATATCGGTGCTAGATACCTTATTAGGAGGTATGGTGAGAGGGAGTATAGGGAGGCACTGAAATTCGTTGAGGGTATATTCAAATGTATAGGTATTTAGAGTACCTAAAGAAGTGTAGGAGGGATTTAGAGGGGAACCTTAGGAATTACTTAAGGATTATTAAAGAAGTAGCTAGTAAGTATGGAGGGAAGGCATATATCTTCGGTTCATATATTAGGGGTGAGGACATAGGTGCTAGTGATATAGATGTACTTGTAGAGATTCCTGACGGTATAGATAGGTTAGAAGTACTACATGAAGTTAGGAGATTCGTTAAGAATAGGAAGGTAGAGATACACGTACTAAACGAATCAGATGCTCAGGTCTTTAAGAAATTAATTAAACATTATAGAGAGATTAATTAACTCCCTACCCTACATTAGTTATTGGTTCTTACAACCTCTTGAAGGACTAATCTCTATACTGTTTATTAATGCTGTACCTCTTAATTGTATGGTGTATTTAGTGAGTTTTGACTTACTTAAGAAGAGAGC
Source organism: Desulfurococcaceae archaeon (assembly GCA_020832985.1). Classification (GTDB taxonomy): domain Archaea; phylum Thermoproteota; class Thermoprotei_A; order Sulfolobales; family NBVN01; genus CAZZLT01. Next base: position 1,043 of record JAJHRE010000034.1, read on the forward strand.
TTTAAGTTTCTTAAGGGATGCTAAAACTGATTTTGAGAATGGTGATTACGATTTAGTGTTATTTCATGTTGAGCAATTTGTACAACTATATTCTAAGTACTTAATGTATAGGAAGATTGGTGATTATCCAAAAACTCACTCATTAATGAGGTTGTTGAATGAAATCGTTAAAATCTATAGTGGTTGTGGACTTAAGGAATTACTTAATGAGTATTTAGAAGCGTTTTATCTGTTGGAGGAATCTTATATCTCATCACGTTACCTACCTAGAGAATATGATAGAAATATAGCATCTAGAATTCTAAACCTTAGTGAGAAGTTATTAGAGGTATTTAAATGTCTAGAGACAAGTTCATAGAGTTAGAATTAGAGTATATGACTAATAAGAGGAAATATCTTGAGAATATATGGGCATACTTAAGTAAGATTAAAGACCTATGCATAGAGTATGATAGGGGATGTAGGGTATTAGTCTTCGGGAGTTTTATTAGGGGGAATATGAGGGTTGATAGTGATGTAGATGTATTAATAATCACTAAATTAGCTAAAGACCCCCTATTTAGGGGGAGGTTATTCAGACGTATTATAATGGAGATAGGTTTTGAAAACCCATTCGAAATACATATAGTTACAGAGGAAGAATTCCTAGAAATTAAGAAGTTCATAGATACCTATAGAGAGGTAACGTAAGGATCATGTAATTGGGAATTATCAGAGATAGGTCATTATCAGATATTATTGTCTAGTAACTGATATATCTCGTAACGATGTTGAGGTATGTAGGTGAGGTAGGTCTTCTAAGTTAAGGTAGTTAGAATATCATATTATTAGTGATATTCAATCACGTGAAGCAAGTTTCCATACTTTAGTATGCTGAGATGGTTATTATTAAGTTATGGAGTAAGTACTTAATGTAAGATTTATATTTTCTTGAATGTAGGGTAAGTTTGTATGAGTGGTGTTAAGAAGCTCTATAGGTCTAGGAATGATAAGGTCTTATGCGGTGTATGTGGTGGTGTAGGGAATTACCTATCTATAGACTCAACAATTATAAGGATTTTATGGGTCTTAATAACTGTTGTAAACCCGGTACTTGGGGTACTCCTGTACATTGTTTCATGTGTGTTAATCCCTGAAGAACCGTATACTCCACAACAATCAACACCTAGTCAATCAGTCCCTACTCAGCAAGGACAACAGGTAAAGGTTGTAGATTCTACGGCTATAGTTGGTTTATTCCTAACATTACTTGGTTTTCTAATAATTTTTAAGGTAGTTGATGAAGTAATAAGTAGTATTGCACCTTGGTATGCTGTTAGGATTTCTAGAGGTTTGTCAATTACTGTAGGTCTGATATTATTGGTTGTTGGGTTAGTACTTATCTTTAGAAGTCGTAAGGAGTGAATATTGTTATTCACTATGTAGAGTTAGGTATTGAGGAAATATTTATTAAATTTCGATGCAGTACTTCTACGGTGTGTTGATGAGTTCTTCGACTAAGGATGTCGTGTTAAGTGGTTTAAATATGTTGAGGACTTCTGCATTGTTATTGATAGTTACGGTCCTCCTCTTAGGTGTTGCCTCAGTAGCACTTATGTTGTTATTCTTCATCCCTACAAGTGTTACTGTTAGTGGTGTGGTAGGTGGGATTAACTATTTTAGGGAGGTTCGTCATTTAAGTCCTCTAGTAATTACAGCGGCATTATCATTTCTTACAGTAGCTATCGTAGCAGTTATATTGTTACTCATCAGTATATACTTCTATTTAATACCATCTGCTAAGCAATTCACTATTTGGAGACCTCTAGATTTCTCAACACCTTCAAAACTTATGAGGTTAGGATATGTTGGAGGTGCACTAACATTACTAACAGCCTTCATACTACTCATCATAGCTGTAGTATCTGGATTCTTCGTAGTTGCCTTACTTGGTATTGTGTTAGTCGTATCTGGATTCATACTACTCCTGATAGGTCGTATAGGTGTTATAATATTCTTCTTCAGACTTAGAGATGCTTTCAACTCAACATTATTTCTAATCACAGCAATACTACTGATGATATCCTTAGTAATTACATTCATACCAGTTATATCGGTATCTACAGTGGTTCTAGAGTTGATAGCGTGGGTATTAGTTTTGATTGAGGTAGGCTCATTAAGAGATAAGATTACTTCAGGAGCTATACAGTTATGATGAAGGTATTGATTTAGGGTTATGATATGGTTTCAAGGTTTATGGATTGGTTTAGACAGGCTAGGAGGAATTTAGCTTCAGCATATGCTAACTTAAGAGAAGGTATTTACGAGGAAGTATGTTTTGAATCTCATCAAGCTGGTGAGAAAGCTGTTAAAGCATTGTTAAACTTCCTCCATAGGGAAAGGAGGGGTCATTCAATCACTTACATCCTTTCTGAGTTAGGGTTAGAGATCCCACAAGATGTTAAGGAATGTGCTTTAATGCTTGATAAGCATTACATACCTACTAGATATCCTGACGTATTTGATGAGGGAACACCTATGGATTACTACACACTTAAAGATGCTGAGAACTGTATTAAATGTGCTGAGAGGATATTAGGGTGGGTTGAAGAGATTGTTAGTAGAGCTTAAAGAACTTATAGATAGGTTAAGGAGGTATAACGTCAGACTAGTAATCCTATTTGGTTCTAGAGTTAGAGGTGACTACACTGGTGAAAGTGATGTTGATGTATTAATAGTTGCTGATGAGTTACCTGAAGACCCTAGAGAATCATTTGCAATCATATACAGGTATGTAAGTCCTAAAATCCACCCTATATGCTTAAGAACTACTTCATTTCTAAGGAAATTAAGAGATGAAAGTACGTTCATAATGGAAATTCTCGAGGATGGTAGGACAGTTTATGCTGATAATAAATTCTTAGAGGAGGTTATGTCTATATATAGAGATGTTAGGAGTAAGTGGGTTAGGAAGGGTAAGACCTGGGAAAGAATATCAACATAGACTACAGTTTACGTGATTGTCTTTTAAATTTTCTACCGTATATGGGTTTACTCAGTGGTGTAGGTCTAAATGTTTGAGTATTTAAGGACTTTGTTAGGTCTTACAGTACTGGTATACATAGTTGCTTCTTTAATACTTAGGAGTAGGAGGCCTTGGATCCCTGTCTGGTGTATTATGGCGTTTGCATCATTTATGACTATCTTATTCGGATTAGTTAGTTTTGATGATGTTAGTAGTGTTATTGATTTAGACGTCATCTTATTCTTAATAGGTATGTTTAGCTTAGTAGGCCTTGCGAATTCCTCAGGACTCCTAGAACTCATCTCCCTCTGGTTTATCTCTATATTCCGTAGGAGGGTTACTTTAATCTACGGTTCCTCAATACTCTTCGGTGTGTTGGCTGCGTTTGCAGTTAATGATACAGTAGCTCTTATGGGTCCACCCATAGCTTACACCTTATCTAGGGTTGCTAGTATAGACCCTAAATTCATGTTCTTACTACTAGCTTTCTCACTAACTATAGGTTCTGTAATGACTCCTATAGGGAATCCTCAAAACCTGTTAATAGCTATTGAGTCAGGTGTTGAAGCACCATTCATAACATTCATAATTAAGTTAGCAATACCGACTATAGTGAACTTACTACTAACTACATACGTAATGTTGAAGGTCTTTAAGATTAAGGATAGTGAAGTACGTATCGGTTTAATACCTCATGAGGTCTTAAGGAGTAGGAGGGATGCAGTACTAGCAGGTCTAGGTATATTACTAACTATAGCGTTGTTAGTAATTAACGATGTTTTAGAACTTTACGGAGCACCACATATAAGGTATAGGGGTGTTATACCGTTCGTAGTAGCTGCTGGGATATACCTACTAACTACTAAGCCTAGGGATGTACTCTCAGAAGTTGATTGGGGAACTATAGTTTTCTTCATAACTATGTTCATAACTATGGAGGGGATATGGAGTAGTGGTGTACTACAACCACTACTTAACTTACTACTGCCTACGAAGGAGTACGGCATAAGCAGTATACTAAGGATAACGATATCATCAGTAATCTTAAGTCAATTACTAAGTAACGTACCATTCGTAAAACTCTTCATAAGGTATATGAACGACCTAGGATATAGGGGTAGTGATACAGCTGAATGGCTAACACTAGCTATGTCATCAACAATAGCTGGGAATTTAACAATACTGGGGGCAGCATCAAATGTGATAATACTTGAAGTCCTAGAGAGTAGGATGAAGTCAACTATAACATTTGTAGAATTCCTTAAGATAGGTTGTTTAATAACAACAGTAAACATACTCGTCTACCTGATATTCTTCATAATTTAACATTTAATTAAAACGTTAAACCTACTATGTTGATCCTTCCTAAGTAGTGAGTATGTAGTCTTAACTTAAGTAGTAATTAGAGATGAAGGAGATGTCTTATCTTATCTAATGGTGGTGTTGGATATGATAACTTACTATGTGTTAAGTGTATATGGGCTAACATCTCAGCTAGCTTAAGTGATACTTTAACAGGGTTTACCACTGGTACTTGTAATTCTTTAGATAGGTCAAGGTCTATCATTGAGAACCCCATAGACATACATCCTAAGACTACTGCCTCAGCTTTACCAACACCTAACACTTCCTTCACTGAATTCTTTATAAGCTTCAGTAGTTCCTCACGACTCTTCTGAATATCAGCTACCCTAATATCTATTGGGATGATATCGTAAACCCTATCAGTATAACCATACATGTTTATCTGACCCCATGTGATAGGGACTGTAGACCTCAACGGTGTTAATACGATAAATCTACTTGATATTAGTGAGGCTATAGCGTATGAAGCTTCACCAGGTCCTATAACAGGCTTACTTACTAATTCCCTAGCAGCTCTCAATCCAGGGTCGCCGAAACAACCTATGATGAATGCGTCATAAAGGTCTTTAACTTCATAAAGTTTCCTAAGGTAGGAAACAGCAGCGTACTCCTCCTCAAACCCACTCTCTATAGTGTAGGGACCTTCACTAACAGAGACTACATCAACTTCAGTCCCTTTAAAAGCTAGGGAACGTAGTATCTCCTGCCTACGAATTAACTCCTCATCATCAAGTCCTACTCCTGGAACGATATATGCTATCCTCATAAGACAACCCCTACACACTACACATATATGGATTTAAATTTAAACCTAATATCTCGTGGCACTTAAAATATTTAAAGACCACCCCCACTCTATTCTGGTGTTGTTAAGTGGGTAAGAAGAAGAACTATAAGGGGTATCAATCATGGTCATTCCTCGAACCGTTTAAGGACTATAAACCCTACGTTCTCGCACGTCAGGTTAGGAGGGTTAATTCTAGAGTTATAGAGTTAAGTAAGGTTGAGGAGGAGAGATTTCAGGAGTTACTAGAGAAGAGTATAGTTATATCATTCCATGAGCATAGCTCTGTATGGCCTGAAAACCCTGCAGAATTTATAGAGTATGCTAGAGGTGGTAGGTACTGGATTGGGTATGAAGGACTAGCAGTTGCTGGGATTGACGGCTTCTTCGAGGGTATGGAGAACGGTACTGGCTTCATAAGGTCTCCAGACCCTTGGGATTGGGATAACATAATCCATCAGATAGGAATTTATAGAGCTGATATAGACCATCAAGACATGGTGTTCATAGCTACTAAGGCTGAAGACTTCATCAGAGCTCATAATGAGGGTAAGATAGCTATGGTCCTCCACCTTGAAGCACCACCACACATAGGTGAGGACATCATTAAAGTGGATATACTTTACGGACTAGGTATTAGATGTATGGGGATAACGTATAGTAAGGGTAATGAATTCGGTTCAGGACTAGCAGATAAGGTTGATAGAGGGTTAACAGATTTAGGTTATGAATTAGTTGAACGTATGAATAAGTTAGGGATACTTATAGACCTAGCCCACGTAGGTGATAAAACTAGTTTAGACGTTATTGAGGCAAGTAAAGACCCAGTAGTAGTAACACATGCCGGGGCTAGGAGCTTATGGCCTTCAAGAAGGATGAAACCTGATGAAGTTATAAAGGCATTAGCTGAGAAAGGAGGTGTCTTCGGTATTGAAGCAGCCCCACATACTACGCTGACGTTTAAGAACCCCAGACATAGTATTGAAAGTATTATGGAACACTTCCAATACATAGAGAAGCTTGTAGGGATAGATTACGTAGCCTTCGGACCAGATACATTATTCGGTGACCATGTAGCACTACATAAAGTATTCGCAAGTTACCTCTCAATATCTAAGGCTGAGGAAGGACCTGAACATCCTAGGGTAGAATTCGTAGACGGACTTGAAAACCCGTCAGAGTTCAGTAATATTATAAGGTGGCTCATTAAGAACGGGTATTCAGACCAAGAAATAAAGAAAGTAATTGGTGAGAATATACTTAGGGTAACTAGACGTGTTTGGGGAGGTTGAAGAATTTTCAACAATTAATTAGTTATGTATTAATATAAGTTTTTAAACCCCATACTTCCAAAGTAAAGAGATAGAGGTGTTCAATCATGAGTAGTGGAAAATATGTTAAAGGTACTAAATGGTTAGGAGTATGTTCTATATTATTGGTGATTGCATCAGTATTAGCTATAATGCCTGTATTCTCAGCACAACCACAAGGTAACGTATTAAGGGTTGTGCTGATATCAGAGCCTAGATTCATAGACCCTTACTGGGGTGGTTGGAATACAGGGTTTGTCGCAGCTCAGATATTTGACTCACTACTTCAGTATGATGTTAATGGGAATATAGTGCCTGGGTTAGCGAAGAGTTATGCGATCCTTCCTGAGGAGGGGGCGTATGTCTTCGTATTGAGGGAGGGTGTTAAATTCCATGACGGTAAGCCGTTAACTCCTGAGGATGTGAAGTTTAGTTTTGAGGTGTTAATACCTAATTACGACACATTCGGTACTGAGTACTTCGCCAACACAACTGTAGAGATAATAAATAGTTCTGCGGTGAAGATCAAGCCTGGTAAGTTCCTCCCAGCTATTCAGATACCGTTAATAGCTTCAATAGATTGTGCAATACTTCCTAAACACCTACTAGAGGGTAAGGACTACTACAAGTCAGACTTCATATATAAACCTGTAGGTACTGGACCATTTATGTTTAAGGAGTGGGTTAAGGGTAGTCATATTATACTGGTGAAGAACCCTGATTACTGGGATAAGGGTAAGCCATTACTAGACCAGATAATAATAAGGATCATAACTGATGCGTCATCAATAGTTGCAGCACTTCAGGCAGGTGAGTTAGACTACGTGTTTAGAGGACTCCCGTACGAGGTTTATCCAACACTTGTTAAGAATCCTAAGCTAGATGTAATACCATCTCTAAACCCACCTTATAAACTCGTAGTCCAGTTTAACTGTCAACACCCGATACTATCTAATAAGTTAGTACGTCAGGCGATAGCCTACGCTATAAATAAGACAGAGATTGTCGAGAAAGTCACTTTAGGATTAGCTAAGGTTACGTATAGCTTCCTAACAGAACGATACGCACCTACCACTAACGCTGTTGTCTATGAGTATAACCCAGCGAAGGCTGAGGAACTACTTGATAAGGCAGGTTATCCACGTCGTAGTGATGGGACTAGATTCACGCTGGAGTTACTACTCAGGAATGAGCCTGAGGAGATGAACGTTGGCTACATGATAAGGGATTACTTATCTAAGGTAGGAATTAAAGTTGAGACTAAGGTAGTGGAGTTCGGTACTTGGTTAGACCTACAGGTGAAAGGTCAGTACGACTTCAACGTAGGTAAGTACTGGATAGTACCTTTCTGGCATTATCAACTATTCACAACTAAGTACATAGGTAAGGGAGCTTTCACGAACACTATGTTCTACTCTAACCCTGAAGTCGATAAATTATTCGAGCTGTGGATTGGTGAGACAAACCCTGAGAAACAGAAGGAGTTGTTAATGAAGATTGATAACTACCTCTCCACAGATCTACCATGGATCCCTATATACGATATAGTCTGGTTAAACGTTAAGGGTAAGTATGTTAAAGGTCCTGACATACCGATAGGTAGGTACGTATTCTTCGATAAACTCTCTAGCACCTACATAGAAACTACACAGGTATCAACACCGACACAAACCCCGACAACTACTACATCACCTACGACGACACCATCACCTACACCAACACCAACTCCTGACATCATGAGTATCTCAGCCGTAATAATCGTAATAATAGTGATTGGTGTGGTAGTGTTATTCTTACTGAAGAAGAGGAAGTGAGGAACGTAAGTGAGGAAGCAAATAACAAATATTTTTCTGTAATTCTGTAATGGTGATATAGGGTGAGGGGACTTACCTCAGTTTTTTACAGGTTACTTATAAGGTTAATACTTCTAATCCCAGTAGTTCTAGCAGTAGTAACTATAGGGTTCATACTGATTAAGCTCTTCCCTGGAGACCCAGCAGTTTTACTTGCTGGTGAGGCAGCATCACCTCAATATATTGAACGGGTAAGGGAGGTCTACGGTTTAGATAGACCTATATGGGAGCAGTACCTACGCTACCTAGAGAAGGTTATAATGTTCGACCTAGGATATTCACTAAGTTATAAGAGGCCCGTATTAGACGTTATACTTACTAGACTGCCTTACACTATAATACTGGCTGTATCAGGGCTTTCTATAGGGTTAATCTTAGGCCTACTTTTAGGTATAGTATCTGCTTGGTATAGGAAGAAGTTAATCAGCCCTATAATAAGTAGTGTTGCATTCATATTCTACTCAACACCTGTGTATGTGTTAGGTCAGTTCCTGATATATTACTTCGCAGTAACGTATAGGGTCTTCCCAGTAGGTGGTGTTGTAACTATAGGTGTTGAGCATAGTAACTTCTACGCCTACATACTCGACGTTCTATGGCATTTAACCCTCCCATCAATCACTCTAGGTTTGGTCTTCATGGCCTCGTATGCTAAGTTGACTAGGTCTTCATTCCTAGAGGTTATCTCCTCAAGTTACTTCCTAGCAGCTCGTTCTATGGGGTTAAGAACCTCCACGCTAATATTAAAACATGCTCTTAGGAATGCTATAATACCTGTGGTTACGTTAGCAGGTGTTCAGTTAGGTATGCTTATAGGTGGTGTGATAATAACTGAGTCAATGTTTTCCTGGCCTGGTATTGGGCAGTTAACTATGGAGGCTGTATCCACTAGGGATTACCCCCTACTGTTAGGGATATTCATATTTACATCAATAGCTGTCGTTGTGATAAATGCTGTAGTAGACTTCATCTACGGTGTTATAGACCCTAGAATCAAGGATAGGTGGTAGGTATGAGGTGGTTAAACTCACTTACTATATGTGTAGCTCTAACACTTTTATTAGGTATTGTAGGATTACTAGCTGACTTAATAGCTCCTTACGACCCACTCAACACTAGGATGTTTAGAGGTCTTCAACCACCTAGTAACGTCAATCTTATGGGTACTGACCAATTAGGTAGGGACGTATTTAGCTGGGTGATCTACGGTATTAGGACGTCACTCTTAGTGGGGCTGTCTTCAGCTACGATAGCAGTAGCTATAGCTGTCCTCATAGGTTTACTCTCTGGGTATAGAGGAGGGATTATCGGTAATACTCTTATGAGGGTAGCAGACGTGTTCCTATCAATACCTAGGTTTATGCTGATAATAGTCACTGTAGTCCTACTATCACCTAGGATATCAAATATAATTTTAGTTATCGCGATATTTTCATGGCCGGAAGCAGCTAGGGTGGTCAGGTCTGAGGTACTGTCTATTAAGGAGAGGGAGTATGTTATGGCTGCTAAAGCATTAGGTAGTAGGGATTTAGATATAATGGTAAGTGAAATCCTACCTAACGTCATACCTACAATCCTGTCTTTATGGACCCTCATAATTGCTGATGCGATACTTACTGAGTCAGCCTTAGGCTTCCTAGGCTTAAGCGATTTAAACTACCCATCGTTAGGTGTGATGCTTATGATGGCTAAAAACGCTATATTCGTTGGGGGTTGGTGGGTACTCCTATTCCCTAGCATAGCATTAGTAATCCTCATCTTAGTGTTTAACTCCCTCTCAGATAAGTTGATAGAGAGGTTATCACCTAGGTTAGGGTGATGAGGTTGAAGCCCTTACTTGAGGTGAGGGAATTAACAGTTGCGTATAAGGTTAGAGACACTATGAAATACGCTGTTAAGAATGTGAGTTTCACTTTAGGTGAGGATGAAGTACTAGCTATTGTTGGGGAATCCGGTAGCGGTAAATCCACTATAGCCTTATCCATAATCGGTGCACTACCAGAGAATGCTGTAGTAGTTCGTGGTAAGATATTATTTAAGGGTGTAGACCTCCTCAGATTAAGACCTAGTGAGAGGAGGGATATTAACGGTAAGGAGATATCCATAATATATCAAGACCCTATAGCACATCTAAATCCTTTAAGGAAGGTAAAACTCATATTTAAGGACTTATTCGAAGACCATGGAGTAGAATTCAACATTCAGAAAGTTCTTGAATTACTACGTAAGCTTAAGGTCCCAGACCCTCAGAGGGTTCTTGAGTCTTACCCATTTCAATTAAGTGGTGGTATGGCTCAGAGGGTATTCATAGCTTTAGCTTTAGTGTTAAATCCTAAACTCTTAATAGCTGATGAACCTACATCAGCTTTAGACCTAACGATCCAGGCACAGGTTGTGAGGTTGTTAAGGGAGGTTAGGGAGAGCTTCAGGATTAGTATGATTATAATTACTCATGATATAGGTGTTGCTACATCAATAGCTGATAGGGTATTAGTTATGTGTGACGGTGAGTTGGTTGAGGAGGGTAGTCCTGAGGAAATCTTATTAAGACCTAAGAGTAAGTATACTGCAAACCTCGTTAACTCAACTAAGACCCTCTACGAAGGTGTGATGAGTTGGGTGTACTGATAGAAGTAAATAATGTTAGGAAGGTCTACTATATCGGTAGCTTACTAAATCGTAGACCTGTTAAGGCAGTTGATGGGGTCTCACTTAAGGTTGAGGAGGGTAGAACCCACTGTATAGTTGGTGAGTCTGGTAGTGGTAAAAGTACTTTAGCAAGGATTATGGCCCTCATAGAGGAGCCGACAGCAGGTTCTTTAAACATATTCGGGGTAGATTCTACAAAGTACTTTAGGAAGGGCCTAAGAAGTGATGAGCGTAACTTCATCAGGAAGAACATACAGATAGTCTTTCAAGATCCGTACTCATCATTAAATCCACGTAAGAAGGTAAGGGATATACTAACGAAGCCTTTCAAGATCCATAAGATCAACTACAACGAAGATGATTTGAAGAAGTTATTAGATGATGTCGGTTTAGAACCTCCTGAGGACTACCTCGATAAGTATCCACATCAATTAAGTGGTGGTGAGAGGCAGAGGGTAGCGATAGCGAGGGCTCTAGCCCTACTACCTAAGGTCATAATACTTGACGAACCTACAGCAGCGTTGGACATGTCTATAAAGGCTCAGATATTAGATTTACTGGTAAAGCTTAAGAAGCAGTACAACCTAACTTACGTGTTAATAAGTCATGAAGTACCGATACTAACTAGTATATGTGATGATGTTACAGTAATGTATTACGGGAAGGTAGTGGAATCAAGTGATTGCAGGATTTTTAAGACACCCCTACATCCCTACACCATAGGACTGCTGAATTCAGTCCTCATACCTAATCCTGAGTCTAAAACAAGGAACATATTCGCAATCCCGGGAGACCCTCCATCATCAACATCTGTAGTCAGTGGGTGTGCGTTTAATCCGAGATGCCCCCTCACATCAGAAATATGCGT
>JAJHRE010000035.1 GCA_020832985.1 Desulfurococcaceae archaeon
CCTCCGAACGAATACCTGTCTCTAAAAGAATTGAAGGTCTTACAGTTATTGGAGGGATTGGAAGTACTGTTATAACCATCCATTCAGGTCTTGCAACCTCCGGATCATAACCAATGAGTCTTAAGTCTCTATCTGCTACCCTCTCCAACCTAGCTCTAACATCAGTAGGCCAAAGCCTCCTAGGTCCTTCAGGCCCCTCCTCAATAAATGATGTAGGTTTCTCTAACTTGATCTTAAACTGCTTACTCCCGCAGTGAGGACATTCCATAGTCTTTATAGCCCTCCTCTTAACATAGTCTGTAAGTCCCTTAGCAAGTAATGGCCATCTAGTCTCAAGCCTCTTAAGTAAGTCTAAGTACTTATTTATCTCAGCCTCAGGTATTTTCAACCTACCACAATGCCTACATGTAGCTCTTAAGATATCATATATATGCTTAACAAATCCTACATGAATTACAGGTTTAGCTAGTTCTAAATGTCCGAAATGACCTGGACATGATATCAAAGTATTACCGCAAGTAGCACATTTCTGACCTGGCTCGATAACACCTAAACGTGGGTCCATAACACCTCCTTCAATCGGTAAGCCATCCTCATCATAAACATCTGAAGTAACAATAGCTGTAACTGACATCTTCCTGATGATCTCAGGTGATAATACACCGAATTTAATACCTTTTATTACCTTCTCCTCACTCACGACCTTTCACCTCATACTTACTACCTAATATTAACCTAGGATAGATTAACATACCCATTAACTCCTGAAGTAGTAACTTAAATGCGTAAGAAACAATAACTCCGTATAACTTACCCTTCTCACCATGTACTGGACATACATACCTACCTCTCCTCCTATCATACCAACCAATTAACCCACACTCCTCACAAACATATATGAGTGTCTTATCAGAACTCTCTGTAAGTCTCTCCCTAAGGAGTGCGGCTGCACCATGCCCTACTAGACAGTCTCTCTCCATCTCACCGAATCTTAACCCACCCTCCCTAGCCCTACCCTCAGTAGGTTGTCTAGTAAGTATCTGTACAGGTCCTCTAGGTCTAGCGTGGATTTTATCAGCTACCATATGATGTAACCTCTGGTAGTATACAACTCCTATAAATACTGGAGTCTGTATTAACTCACCAGTCCTCCCATCATACATAGGTTCAGTACCGTCCATAGGGTAACCACATAGTAGTAACTCTCTGCTGATATCCTCAACTTTCTCACCATAGAATGGGGTACCATCAACGAATCTACCGCTTAACGCTGCTACCTTACCAGCTATAGACTCTATCAACTGACCTATAGTCATCCTAGAAGGTAGTGCGTGTGGATTTAATATTATATCAGGTGTTATACCGTTGAAACTATATGGCATATCATACTGAGGAACTAGTAGCCCTATAACACCTTTCTGGCCATGTCTAGATGCGAACTTATCACCTATCTCAGGAATTCTCAGGTCCCTCACCCTAACCCTCACTAATTTATTACCCTCACCACTAACTGTTATAATTACAGAATCAACAATACCTCTCTCACCATGTCTTAAAGTTACTGATGTATCCCTTCTAGAACCCCCACTAATACCGAATTCCTTATACTCCTCAAGGAATCTAGGCGGTGATGTCTTACCAACTAATGCTTGACCCCCATATACCTCAACCTCAGGAGATATAATACCGTCACTATCTAGTAATGCGTAATTATCCCTACCCCTATAACCCCTAACATTAGGGTCAGGTATTTCTATACGGTCTTCCTGACCACCAAGATACTTCCTCTCCTCAGTTGAGTACTCTCTAAAGAACGTCGACCTAGCTAAGCCCCTCTCAACTGAGGATTTATTAATTATTAACGCGTCCTCCATGTTATACCCTGTATATGATAGGACTGCAACTATGAAGTTCTGACCAGCTGGCCTGTCATTATAACCTAGGACTTCTAAGAACTTCGTCTGTACTAAAGGTTTCTGAGGGTAGTGGAGAAAATGACCCCTACTATCAAACCTTAACTGAAAGTTTAATGCGTAGATACCGAGTGCTTGCTTAGCCATAGCTGATTGATAGGTATTCCTAGGTGATTGATTGTGTTCTAGATACGGTATTGTAGTAGCTGCTATACCGAAGATTGATGGTGGCCATAGCTCTAGGTGTGTATGTTCAGGTGTTAAATCCTTTATGTCTAAAGCAATGTATGCATTACCTTCCTCCTCAGCATCTAAATACTCTATATACCCTAATCTAACCAAGTCTGAAAATGTATACTTACCTTTCTTAACCTTAAGGATAGTCTCAGAATCTATCTTAATATTACCGTCCTCAACTATTATTAACGGCCTCCTAACCCTACCAGCATCACAATTTACGTATACCTCATTAATATAGGTACTACGTTTATATGCAATATTTACTTCATGATGTATTAACCCAGCCCTCCTCCTCCTTCTCACCTCATTAACTAATTCACTAGCGTCCTCACGTGGGTAATAACCTATAAGTGTTCCGTTAAGAAATACCTTAGCCCATCTCAACACCTTACTACTTAGTTCTTGATCCCCACCCCTTAACTCCTCATAAACTTTAACTATCGGTATAACACCTAAATTATATAGTAACTTCTCCACCTCAGATTCATCGATCCCTACCGATATGTAAGCACTTAACGCTAAGTTCTTAACAAGTCCACAGTTAGGACCTTCAGGTGTTTCGAAGGGACACATCCTACCCCATTGCGTCCCGTGAAGATCCCTAGCTTCGAAGTGTGGTTGACCCCTACTTAACGGTGCTACAACCCTCCTTAAATGACTATGAAGTGATAACCAGTTAGTCCTATCAATTATTTGACTAACACCTGTCCTACCCCCAACCCAATTACCAGTAGCTAATGCCTGCCTAAGCCTCTCAGTAATTATATCAGGTCTAACTAATGCCGCTAGATTTACCCTACCACCTCTAACCCTAGCCTTTTCTAACTGATACCTAAAATCTTTGATAAACTGTCTAAAAGCAACCCTAAATAATTGAGCTAGTAAATCACCAGCAAGTCTTAACCTCCTATTAGCGTAGTGGTCCTTATCATCAGGCTCCCTCCTACCTAATACCAACTCTAGCAACTTGTTAGCCATGTATCCTAGGTAGAGAGCCTTCCTTAACCTTGCCTCCGGTGATGCACCACCTAAATGACGTAGGAAGTAGGTATCTATTACCTGCCTAGCACGTTCAATCCTAGCCTCCCTAGCCTGACCTATAGCAACTCTAGAACCTATGTAGTCTAAGGCATCCTCAGTAGTAGCTATTTCAGATGCTTGAACTATTGACGGTATTAGTTCTTTCTGAATTTCAGGGTCTGGTGAAACAGCAAACATTATATCCCTATCACTTTCTAGACCTAGAGCACGCATCATAACCACAAACGGTATCTTACCTGGGACTGGTGGGAAGTTAATTACTAGGGTACCATCCTTTAATCTATCTAAGATTATAGGGACTCTATAACCAGCTGCTGATGATATTACCTTAGCTGTATGTGTTATGTTAGTACCCTCCTTAGCGTAATCCACGAATACTCTGTTAGGAGCTAAATCCTCCTGAGTAACAATAACTCTCTCCGAACCGTTAATTATGAAGTAACCTCCTGGATCTCTCCAATCCTCACCTAATTTTACGAGTTCCTCATTACTCTTCTTCGATAATGGGTCTTTAACGGATTTAACCATAATTGGTAACTCACCGATAAAGACTGTCTGAACGGATAACTCAATACCGTTCTCAACTAAAGCCATTGTCAAGTATATAGGTGCCGAATATGTTAAGTTCCTAATTCTACACTGCATCGGTGTAACTTCAACAACAGTTCCTTCAACCTCCCTAAATTGAGGCTCACCAATACTTACATCCTTAATAACTATGTACACGTTAGGGTCTGATGTTGGGATGATACTATTCTCCCTAACTATCTCCTTAATACCCCTCACTACAAAATCGTTAAATGAGTCTAGATGCTGTCTAACAAGACCTTTCTCCTTTAAGAACGCCTCCATCAAAACCCATAGATCCTCAACTTTCAGACTACTCTCACCCATGAAACTCACCCACTAATTACGAACCTATAAGCTATAGATTCACCAGCTGTTTGAGACTTCCTAATAATCCTTATGATGTCCCCAGGCTTAGCCCCTAACTCCCTAGCTACAGGATCTGAAGCTCTAATCCAAGGAAGTTGCTCAGGTCTGATTCCAAGCTCCTTCAACAACTTAACCACCTCCTCAATACTCAGTATCTCATGCTTAGGTACTAACTCATGCTCTAGTATACTAAATTTCCTCTTCATTCCCTTCTCACTCATACCAAATACATCTCCCAAAACATCACGTTCATAATCAGTAATTACTTAGAGTTATTTTAAGCTTTTAAGCTTAAAACAAAATCACCACCCAGTTGGGTACTCTTAAACATACCTCGATAACCCTCAACTTTAGGTTTTTAAATGTAGTTTAGTGAATATGTAGGTAGGGCCCGTAGCTCAGCCAGGTAGAGCGGCGGGCTTTTAACCCGTAGACGGAAACCGACCGGCGGAAGTCCCGGGTTCAAATCCCGGCGGGCCCGCCACATACAACTATGTAGACATAACCAGTATCCAACGGTTTAAACCCTCCTAGGTAATAGCTAGTCTAAATAGTTTTATATTGTTTGTAAGTAAAGTTAACTTGTCAGGAGGGTATGTTCAGCTTAATGCTTTCTATGGTTAACGTGATTAACGATTTAAGGAATGTGAAGGTAGCTGTACTTAAGGATCTAGGTAGACTTATAATAGATAATGAAGTTATGAATGTATCTAGAGGTCAAGAGGTTGAACTACCTAAGTGGTTAGCTACAGTATTAGCTAAGTTAAATATTGTAGAGTTTAAGTACGGTCCTTTAACCATAGATGACGTTAGTAAGTACTTAGTTACTGAGAAGAGTTTAAGTAAGTCAGCTATCTCTAAATTAAGAGATGATTTCTACATAGAATCAAGGGAATTATTAAGTAGGGTTAAAAGCTCATCATTAGATGCTGATTCAGCTATAATAGCTATAAGATTAGAGTCTAATCTACGTGACTTGATTAAGTTAAGACTTAATAAGATCTTAAACATAGCTACTCTAAGTGTTAAAGTAGAGAAATTCGAAGATAACTTAACTCTTGAAGAACAACTACTACTTAAACTACTAAATGAACTTATATCAACATGGCTTAACCTCATCACTGTAGAGGCGGTAAGAGTTGAGCAACGAGGTTGAATCCCTACAACAGAAATTTACAGAGTTTTTAAAGACGTTTAAAGATGTTGAGGGTGTGTTTAAGTATGAGGATAGAATTAAGCAGATGATTATTGAGCGGAGGAAGAGTATAGTCGTAGATTATGAAGATATAGTTAAATTTGATGTTAAGTTATTTGAGGTATTGATTGAGAGACCTGAGGAAGGTCTCTACGCATTCTCAGAGGCTATTAGGGATATAGTTCGTGAATTTGATGAGGAGTACGCATCTTCAGTTAGTAGGTTCACACCTAGATTAAATGGATTACCAACTGTAATTACACTGAGGGAATTATCTAATGAACATATAAATAAATTGATTATGATAGAAGGTATCTTAGTCAGGGCTACCCCACCTAAGCAGAAGATGTATAAGGCTACCTACGCACACATACTACCTACTGGGGAAGTACATGAGTTTGAATGGCCTCCCATACCCTCTGACGAGATAGGTGATGAACTTGAAAGACCTGCTTACTGCCCACTATGTAAGGATGCTATAGTAAGTGATAAGAGTAGGGGATTTAGTAGAAGTACGTTTAAGTTAATAGTTGAGAAGTCTAGGTATAGGAATTGGCAGAAGGTAGTACTTCAAGAAAGACCTGAGGAAGTCCCTGCAGGACATATACCTAGGTCTATAGAGGTTATCTTAACAGATGATATCGTAGATATTGCAAGACCTGGTGATAGGGTATCAATAATAGGTATCGTTAAGTTATTAAGAGAGTCTAGAAGGAAGGGTGCACAACCAATCTTTAATACATATATAGAGGCGAATAACGTAATAGTAGCGCAGAGATTCCTTGAAGAGTTAAAACTAAGTAAAGAAGATGAAGAGATGATTAGGAAGTTAGGTAAGGACCCATTAATAAGGAGGAAGATAATATGTAGTATAGCACCTTCAATTTACGGTTTATGGGATATAAAGGAGGCAATAGCACTTCAACTATTCGGTGGCGTCCCTAAGGTAGCTCCTGATGGGACTAAAGTGAGAGGTGATATACATATACTCATCGTTGGTGATCCAGGTACAGCTAAGAGCCAGTTACTTCAATACGTAGCCCGTATAGCTCCTAGAGGGCTATACACTACCGGTAAAGGGTCTTCAGCAGCTGGATTATGCGTAGGCGGTGATACGTTATTATATAGTAGTGAGGGACTCATACCTATGAGGGATTTAGTTGAGGATAACCTGAATAGGTTAAGGGTTTGGGATGGTGTACTGATTTCCTCAGACCCTAAACCTGTAGAGGTAATCTCATATCTCGATGGTAACGTAGGTTATTCAAGAACTTCACAATACTATATGTTATGGAGTGATAAGGTAGTAGAGATAAAGACATCTTTAGGTTTAAACTTAATTACAACTTCAGAAACTAACGTGTTAGTTTATGATAGTGGTAGGATTCTATGGAAGAGTGCTTCATTTATTAGAAGAGGTGACTACTTAGTAGTTGTTAGGAAGTTACCTGAGAGTGAGGTTAAAGTAAATATCTTAGATATACTACCCGATGACCTCTACTTAAAAATCAGTAAGGAATTAGTTAATACCATCATGAACTACATAGTGATTAGATATGGGAGTTTAAGTAAGTTCTTAAGTACTGAACGTATGAGTAAGTATAAGTTCTATAGATTGCTTAGGAAGGGTGTGATTAGGTTATATGACCTGAAGCATCTAGTGAAAACTCTCAACATAGATTATAATTCCTTAGATACTTACGTTAGTGAAGTTGGTTATAGAGGATTTAAAGGTATGTACTGGGTTAAACTACCTGTAGTAAATAAAGATTTTATTAAATTCTTAGCTAATCTCTACACACGTAGCTCAGTAATAACTAATAGGTGGTTTGAACCTATAGCATTACGTTATCGTATTAATTCAGATGAGGATGTAGAGTATCTCATCAGTAATTTAAGGAGGTTCTTCCTACAATCAAATTCAAGCCTGAGTTATAGAGTCTGTAGGGGGGAGGCAGGGCGTTACGTAGTAATTAAGAATAAGTTATTATCATTATTAATAAGTAGTTGGGGTATATCGAATACCATTAATAAATTAACATCTAGATTAATTTCAAGTTTATCTAAGGATTACTTGGTACTCCTTATTAGAGAATTAGTTAAAAACTCTGGTTTTGTTGGTGAGGGATATATACGTATATCGTTAACTACGAAGACATCAGCGATATTACTTAACATGATGTTAAGGAGGTTTGGGATTTTATCATCCATAGATGAGTTAGGTAGTGAGTATAGATTAGTGATTAACGACCTTAAGTCATTCAAGATATTCTTAAGGGAGGTCTTAGGTTGTGAGGAATATTCAAAGGATGATACGTTAACTAACGACGGTAATTACCTAGAAATTAATGATGAGTTATCAGCTGTTATGGTTACTGATGTTATTGAGGGTCCTGGACAAGCTGTTTATGACTTAACTATAGATGGTACACACTCATTCATAGCTAACGGATTTATCGTACATAATACTGCAGCAGTTATTAAGGAGAAGCAATCAGGTGAGTACTTCTTAGAAGCTGGTGCTATGGTGTTAGCTGATGGTGGTATTGTATGTATAGATGAGATTGATAAGATGAGGGATGAGGATAGAGTTGCTATTCATGAGGCTATGGAGCAAGGTACTGTCAGTATTGCTAAGGCAGGTATAGTTGCTAGGTTAAATGCTAGAGCATCTGTATTGGCAGCTGGTAATCCTAAGTATGGGAGGTATATACCTTCAAGGCCTATAGCTGAGAATATAAACTTACCAATCACTATACTCTCTAGATTCGACTTAATATTCACATTAAGGGACTTAACCGATGTAGAACGTGATAAATCTCTTGTGAGGCATGTTCTAAGGACTCATGAGGCTATTGAGGAGGTAAGACCTGAAATCCCACCAGATATTCTAAGGAAGTATGTAGCATATGCTAGGAAGTATGTAAAACCTAGATTAACTAGAGATGCTGAACTACTTATTGAGGAGTTCTACCTAGAGATGCGTAGGAAGAGTGCTGAAGTTCCTGAAGCACCTATAGCTATAACTACTAGGCAGTTAGAAGCACTTATAAGACTTGCTGAAGCACATGCTAGGATGGCTTTAAAGAACCATGTTGATGTTGAAGATGCTGCTGAAGCTATAAGATTGATGAATGTCATGTTAGAGAATGTTGGGATAGATGTTGAGACCGGTCAGATAGATATAGATGTGATAATGACCGGTAAGCCGAAGAGTATAAGGGATAAGGAGTTAATTATTAAGGATATAATCAAAGAATTAAGTAGTGAGGAAGGTTGTGCTAAGATTAAAGACATAGTTAGGGAAGCTGTTAAGAAAGGTATTGATGAGGACTTCGTTGAGAAATACATAACTAGTTTAAGGAGAGCTGGTGAGTTATACGAGGTTAGGGCAGGATGTGTTAATTTCGTAGAGTGATTAATAAACATTTTTAAACTTAATAAGAACCTATACGTGGTAACGATCATGAGTGAGTTAGTGGTTAGGTTAAGTAATGGTAAGGAGGTACCGATAAATAAGACAACATTAGAAGCTATTAACAGATATATTAGGTTTGAGATCTCTTTAGAGAGTTTAGCTAGGGAATTAGGTTTAGAGAGTTGGGAAGAGGCTTATGAATTAGTTAAGAAGATACCAGCATGGATTGCTTGGACACCCCCCTCACTCCTTAACTATATGAAGAGAAGGATAACGGAGAATAAGTAGAGATGAACTTTGTATTCATTAAAAGCTATATTAACGGTTGATTACGGTAAGGAGTTAAGAGCTTCTCTAGAGGTTGGTGATACTCTTTACCCCTATGATAACTTAGTGAAGGTCGGGTGTAGTTCTTATGGTGGTGTCCTCCTACTCTACACATCACTAACTTATGAGGATGTAGTTGAATTATTAAGGAGGAGTAAGTTAGTATATGTTAAAAGTATTGCTAAGGTAGATATATGTTGTCCAGATGATAAGGAGTTACTAATGAGGTGTATTAATGATTATCTAAGATCTACTAATGCTAGGGTAGGTAAGGTTAAGGTTTACGAGAGGGGGAATTTAAAGAGGTACTTAAGAGATATTAATAACTTGATTAAGGGCTTCTATGAACGTAGTTCTAAGTTGAAGCTATATATAGCACCAGTAGATTATAAAGTATGCATTGGTTTAACAATTGATGATGATTAGATTATTTCAAGATCTCTTCTTGAAATATATAAGTTGATGATGTTATTTAAATATTTTAAATTTTAAGAGATATTATGATAGGGTTTAGTAATGTCTTTATGTAGGTTAGTATATCCTAACGCTAAGAACTTTGATGCGATAATTAGGACGTTAAGTAATATAGCTGATGAGGCAGAAGTTATCATCGAGAAGGATAATGTTTTTATGAGGGCTTTAGATCCTGCGAAGGTATCATTAATAGAAATCACTATACCTACATCATCGCTTATAGAATTCGAACTCCCAACCGATAAAGTAGTTATTGGATTGAATTTAAGTAGTTTGATTAAGGCATTACCGAGACTTAAGAAAGGTGATAAGGTATCATTATTAGCTGATGAGGGATTCTACGAAATCTTAATAGAAGGTGATGTTAAGAAGAGGTATAGATTTAGAAGTATTGAAGTAGCTGTATCTGAAGTTCCTGAATTAAACATTCAGTTTAAGGTGAGGGCTGTCTTACTCTCATCAGCTTTTAGAGACGTGATTAAAGACTTCGAAGATAGTGAAGGTATAGAGTTCATAGCTGATTCACCAGAGTATCTGTTATTTAGAGCTTTAGGACTGAATACACAGGCGAAACTATCTAAAACTAGTGGGTCCTTAATAGACTTGGTTGTTGAGGAGCCATCTAAGAGTATATACGATACTGACTACCTAAGTAGGATCGTAGAATTATTAAGTGTCTCTAATACTGTAGAGCTGAGTTATGGTACGGATATACCGGTATCGATAAACTTCAAATTAGCTGATGAAACATCTATTAAATATTTATTAGCGCCTAAGGCATAAACATAAATAATTTTTAAATCGGTAACGATATTACTTATGGAGTAGTTATGAATGAGATTATAGAGTTGGATCAGGTCGATAGGGAATTACTTAAGATCCTACAAGATAATGCAGATCTGACATACTCAGACATAGGTAAACTATTAAATCTAAGCCCATCAACAGTTTATATGAGGATTAAGAGGCTTAAGGATAAAGGTTTTATAAGGAGGGTAGTAGCTGAGGTAGACCCTAGTAAATTAGGTTATAGGTTAAGAGCTTTAGTATTCTTAGACATTGACATCAAGAAATACTCTAAAGTCGTGGACCAGATTAAAGATTTTGAGCAGGTTAAGACCATCTATGACGTTACTGGTGAGTGGGCATTAGTTCTAGAAGTATTAGTAAGAGATCATAAGGAGTTATCAGAACTACTTGATAAGATAGGAAATCTAGATGGTGTTCACTCAACATCTACTATGGTTGTCTTAAGAGTGATAAAGGAGGAACGTAAGATAGTTGTTTAACATCCTTAACACTTACTCATTTATTTTTACCGTTCCTCAGTAGGTGATAGTTCATTGTTTTAGATCTCACACCACCTACTTCTCAATGACTGTATCACCCTAACCACCCTACAAGAGTTGTTCACCCCTAGTCACCTAAGGGTACATCCACCCCTATCAAGTAATCATGGTTCATGAAACATTCATCAACCTCAAGACCTCATCAGTTCAAATACCACCACATCTTAGAAAAGACTTAAAAACCCTACCCTCTAACACACAACAACATACCTAATAACCTTAATAAGACTTAAACATCAACAAATACAAACACTACAAATGATTATGAAAACTAAACAGTCATCACAGTACATGTAAGACTAGGACTTATAAAATTATTAATAATAGATTATGAGGTAATCTATGAACGATACCGTAAGACCTATCTATGCTCAAGGGACGTTCATAGTATGTAGTGATGGTAATGTAACTCAAGAGATAATATTTGATTACCTAGATAAAGAACTCTACTACTGGAACTTACTTAGTAGGGAGGAGGAATTTGAGAAGGAGTTAGATAGGTTATCTCTGAATATGCAGTCATTCCTAGATGAGGAGGTAGTTAGGATTAATGGTAAGAGAGTATTTCCTAAAGTAGTTGATGTTGATATAGGGTTTAGAGGTTCTGAGGATAGACCCTATATAACCTTCTACATAATGTTTAGAGGTGATTTAAGACGTGGAGTTAATGTTTATGAAGATACTTACGAGCCTGAAGTCAGTGAATACGACTACACAGTTACGTGGGTCTTTACAGGAGGTCTCACAGTATTAAGGGCGTACCTCGGAGTTAACTACGACATATTAGCTGATGGTAAGTTACTGATATTTTCAGTACCTAAAGGTTTTACCACACCTGGATATGAGAAGATAGAATTTAAGCTATAGATTAAAACACCTAATACATCATAAGTACTACTTCCTTACCTCATCCTTAAACTTCTTCACCATCTTCTTATAATATGTAAGTGGACTCTTAACACCGCAGTTAGCAACGCATATGCCTAAACTCTTCATCTTATCACAACTGTATGTCAAGTACTTTCTCTTAGAACCTCTCAACCCTGCTAAGTGTTCTAACTGATACCTAGTCATTCTCTCATTAAAATCTGGGGCATATCTAAATAGGTTAACTATCTCTTCTATATCAACCCCTACATTAATTAAGAACGTAGCTAACGCAAATCTTTGATGATGTGATAAGTTCTCATTCCTCTTCAACATATCGACTAATACCTTAATACATGGTGGGAACGCTTCATTAACAACTTGTTGAGGACTTTCTGAACTCTTCTCTACGGTCTCCTCAACAGGTCTTAACTGCGTAGGGAATTCACTCCTTAACCTCTCTAAAACCTCATTAACATACCCTTCAAACCTAGTATTACTTAGGTCCGGAACAGTATCTAGTAATTTATACTTTATAAATTCCTGTAATAACCTCGATATCTCCCTCTTTCCTAAGTATACGTAACCGTTCTTCAGGTATTGATTCACTAATTTCCACTTAGGCTCCGTAGCTAGTTTAGAGATACCTCTAAGGTATGTAGTTATAGGGACTCTAAACTGGAAGCAATGTATTATAGGTTTTGATGTTGTTAAGTCAGTACCGACTACAACCCTCTCACCACACTTATCGTTAGGGCTACCTAAGAACTCAACCTGAACTCCTAAGCTATTAGCTACCTTGACTATATTATCTTCAGAATCCCCTAATAAGTACTCATACGACCTCCTAGATTCGTAATCAATATACTTACGGAAGTACCACTTACCTAGAGCTGAGGTCAGTATCAACCCTATATAGAAAGCTGATAACTCAA
>JAJHRE010000102.1 GCA_020832985.1 Desulfurococcaceae archaeon
TTGTTAAGCAGTACTCATAGGAAGGTTTTAGAATTACTTATGAGGGATGGTGGTTTCATAAGTAGTTCTAGGATTGCTTCAGAATTAGGTATTTCTAAAGCCTCGGTTAGTAGGGTTGTTAAGGAGTTAATAGGTTATGGGTTCGTTATTGAGGTAAACCCTAAGTTAGGTTATAGGGTTGAGGTAGTCGATGATGTTAGATATGTTGGTAAGGTCTTAAAGAACATGAACATCCACTACCTAGATAGATGTACATCAACTCAAGACATTGCAGATATGTTGGCTAGTCAAGGAGCTCCTGAAGGTACTGTAGTTATCTGTGAGGAGATGAGTTACGGTAGGGGTAGGTTAGGTAGGAAGTGGGTTGCTGGTAGGGGTGGGCTTTGGTTCACCATAGTACTTAAACCTAAGATTATTAAGTCACTACAACTACTAACACTCATAGCCGGTACCTCAGTAGTTAAGAGTATTAAGGAACTCTACAACTTAGACGTTAGTGTTAAGTGGCCTAACGACGTCTTATTAGGTGGTAGGAAGTTATGTGGTGTGTTGATTGAGGCTAGGTTAGAAGCTGATAGTGTTAACTACGTCTTAGTAGGTATTGGTGTTAACGTAAATAATGAATTACCTGAGGAGTTGAGAGGTACTGCGGTAACGTTAGCTGAGGTCTTAGGTTGTAAGGTCCCTAGAGTACCTATCCTTAAGGGTGTGATCACTAACCTACTCAACCTATATAACGAGTTATTACGTGGTAATGAAGAGTTAGTCATTAGTGAGTGGAGGAGGTATAACTCAACAATCGGTAAGAAGGTTAAGGTAGTAAGTTTTAATGAAGTGTTTGAAGGTACTGCATTAAATGTCGATGTTGACGGCTCACTAATAGTTAGTACTGAGGGTGGTGTTAGGAAGGTTAGTGTCGGTGATGTAGTCCACCTAAGCTAACCACCACCTACAGGTATCATAAGGTCTACAACATCAGTAGGTAGTAGTTGAACCTTATCTAAATCATATACCCTCCTACCATTAACCAACACGATCAAGTACTTAGAATACTTCATCAACACCTTCCTAACCTCCTCAGGTAACTTACCTACAACCTCATCGAAATACCTACCATCAACATCTACGATATCAACACCACCCTCCTCTTTAAGGATCCCGTGAATCCTAACCCTAACCATGTCCTAACCTCGGCAACCTATATTTCCCCTTAAGTGTGTTAGCTACGTAGTCTAACCCTAACCTCTCTAAAGTCTCCTCATACGGGAGTCCTGACCTGTAGTCCCAACCCCTATACATGTAGTACTCCCTCAACATAGGCTCTAAATCACATACCTGACCTTTCGAAGGTCCTGTAGGCATCGCCTCCTCAGTAAATCTCTTAGGCAGTACTTCAGACTCCTTACCAACACCTTCCCTAAGGTTGAAACACCTCTTAAGATTTACAATCCTCTCAGCAATTAATCTGAGGTTCTTAACATCACCGAATTCCTTAATACCTGTTAGTGGTGGGAGTAACTTAGCTATGAAGTCGAAGTAGTACATCGGAGGCCACATAGTACCGTACTTACACATGATTATAGAGTCAACTAATGCGAATAGGTCTTCCTGATCCTTAACTATTAACCCCTTATACCTCTCAGAAAGTCTATCACATACGTAATCAACTTTATCAGCACCGAACCTCTCAGCAGCTACATCCCTATAACCTAACTCATCAACTGTTGTTAGAGATCTTAGGTGGTCAGCACCTCTAACTGAGATAGCCCATGTCAGACCTACAGACTTATGACCTCTAGGGTCTTGAGCAGATACTTCAAGTCCTTTAACATGTAATGCGTACTCATAACCCCTACCTAAGACCTCAGATGCTTTCCTAACACCTTCAGCAAGTATATTACCTATACCCTCCCTCCTAACAATCATGTTTATCAACTTGATCGCAGCTTCTTCACTACCCCATAAAGCCTCTACACCACCTAACTCCTCCTTACTTATTAAGCCCTTCTCATAACACTCAAACACGTATGATATTACCTTACCAGTAGATATCGTGTCTAACCCGTAGAGGTTACATAGTTGGTTCATATATATTACAGCCTCTATATTATCTATGAGTAGGTTTGAACCTAAAGCAACTACAGACTCGTACTCAGGACCTCCTGAGAACGCACCTTCATACCTACCGTCAGGGACCTTAGTTATGTGTTTACACATGATCATACATGAGAAGCATGAACCTCTAGAAACCCTATACTTAAGTAGTTCATCACCGCTTAACCTATCAGCTTTCTCCCAATAACCAGTCCAGTGGTTCTTAGTTGGTAGCCTACCTATAGCGTTCATAGCTGTTACTAATGATGGGGTCCCATACTTACCTAAACTCATCTGAGCAGGTAGTGCCCAAGGACCTTCAGTATTCCTCCACAGTATGTCCTCAAGAACCTCTAAGTACTTATCCGGGTCGTAGACCTCAACACCCTTACTACCCCTAACAGCTACAGCCTTCAACTTCTTAGAACCCATAACAGCACCCATACCAGTCCTACCGAAGGCTCTGTAGTAGTCAACCATAACAGATGCAAACTTAACTAAGTTCTCACCTGCAGGGCCTATACATATTACGTGGTAGTCCTTACCGAACTTACTCCTTAACTCGTTAGTAGTATCCCTAGTGTTTAAACCCCAAAGATCTGTTGCTTTATGAATCTCTACACTACCATCATCAATGACTAAAGACACTGG
>JAJHRE010000103.1 GCA_020832985.1 Desulfurococcaceae archaeon
ACTAACACAGTATCGGCCTTATAGATACCTCTTAAACTAACTTTACGTCTCTCACTATGGATTTCAGGTATAGTGGTTAGGACGTCCCCCTCCACACCTAAAACTTCATCAGCTCCGTAAGATCTTAAAACCTCCGCAATCTTTAACTCCCTACTACGTGTTCTATGGAATAAGTTAACCTCTATTTTAGCGTTGATTAATTTAGCCAACCTAACTATCTCCCCAGGAACTAAAGCTGCGGCATTACCGTTAACAGATATTACTGGGTATTTAGATATGAGTAACGCAGCTGCAGCAGCTCTTATAGCCTTTAGAGCAGGTGGTATTGTGACCTCACCTAATAAGTAGTCAAAACATTCTCCCCTACCATGAGCTATAAGACCTTGCGGGACTACATAACCTTCCTCAAACCCCTTAACAAGTCTCTCCCTTATGACTAAAGACCAATACCTCGGATGGTTAGGTGAGATCTCAATCATTTCGGCATCACTATGAGACCATGTCTAGCTATATTAAAAACTTTAGGCATTCCTACATACTTCTTCAAGACCTCAACAACTTCTACTAAGCATCCATCCTCAACTATTACTGTTAGTAATTTCTTCTTGATGAAGTACCCTAACACACCCCCATTGCTTAAATACCTAGATAGTTTAGACTTGAGTAAGTCATCTAAATCCTTACTCAGCATCCCTACACTTAAACTGAATTCGTGGGCAAGTTCTACAAAAGACTCTATAGTAGTATTCTCTAAGAACCTCCTATATACGGACTTACCAACCTCATTTATCTTACGACCGTACCTTAACATCATCTCAGTAGTTGTTAAATTACCGAGAACTACTGTAACGACTTTCAATGACTTACTAACCGGTATGATATCTACTGAACCTATACCTGGAGGTCCTGGCTGAGTCCTTAAAACTAGACCACCTCCATAGAACTCAGCGATTACATCACCGTAACCAGTCTTATTAAGTACTTCAGCTACATGTGCTGTTATTGACGCCTTATTAAGGGTATAGTCAGTCTTTATAATTAAGTAAGCAAGAACTGATGCTGCACTCAAGCCGTATCCATTACCTAACATAGCCTTAGACCTCAAACTAACTCCTGAATCACTACTTACTTGCGCTAACTTACGTGCTGTAATAATCACTGGACTTACTACGCATTCATCATTAATTACTAAATCACAGTTATAGTTACCTTCTTCAGCAATTGCTGGCGGGTCTAAAGTTATTCCAGCACCTAAAGACCCAGTAAATACTGGGTTATAAGACTCTACAACATACCAAAAACCGGTTATATGGAGTGGTATTATAACTCTCAAGCTGTGTTAACCCTTAATAACTTCTTAATAATGTCGAGTATCTCCCTAGCTACTAACTCCTTACGAGTTCTAGGTATGAATTTCTCAAAACCATCACTACCTAATATCAGTACTTCATTAAACCTACTATTAAATCCTACCTCACTACTTGAGACATCATTAGCTACTATAATGTTAAATCCCCTCTCAACTAACTTACGTTTAGCTCTATCCCTAAGCTTACCTACATCACCACCTACAGTCTCAGCTGCGAAACCCACAACTAAACCGTTATAAACCTTCCTAATCTCCTCAGCTATCTTCGGAGTAGGTTGTAGGGTTACTTCTAATGACTCTACGTTAGAGTCTATCTTCACCTTACTAACATCTCTAAATTTAAAGTCTGATGGAGCACCTGCTAAGATCACGACATCATAGTGCTTATTCTTCAACTCATTAACTACGGCATTAAGCATTTCAGCAGTTGTTGTAACGTTTAAGGACCTCACATATTTGGGGATTAAAGCCGTGTTTACAGGACCATGTATTAATGTAACATCAGCACCTCTAAAATAAGCCTCCTTAGCTATGGCTATACCCATCCTACCGGAGCTAGCATTCGTTAGGAATCTCACAGGATCTAAGAATTCTCTTGTAGGGCCTGCAGTTACTAATACCTTCATACCTTTTAAGTCAGTACCTCTAAGTATTGCTACCTCCACAGCATGTGCTATATCATCTACTTCAGGGAATTTAGCTCTAACACCATCTTCTTGAGGTTCGAAGATCATTACCCCATAACTCCTGAGCTTACTCACAGCCTCAGAGATCTGAGGAGCCTTATACATAGCTAAATGCATTGCTGGAACTATAACTAACGGCTTCTTCAAACCTATAAAGTTAAGAGCTGTAAGACTTACTGAAGTATCAGCTACACCAACAGCTAACTTAGCTATAGTATTAGCTGTGGCAGGAGCTATTACCATCCCATCACAAGTCCGACTCAATACTACATGACCTACCTCCCCTGAGAACTCTGTAAATACTTTATTACCAGTAGCCCACTCAAAGAGTTGCGGATCCACTAACTTCGTAGCATCCTTACTCATAACTACGTATACCTCAGCTGACCTCTTAATCAACTCCCTAGCTAAGTCCACAGCTTTATAAATAGCTACACTACCAGTCACACCTAACACTATCTTCTTACCGTCTAAGGCCTTCGACTCCACACCCTTTATCTCCTCAGTTGGATGGTAATGAAACTTCATATCCTCCAATATCTAGAATTAAATTTTTTAAATTATATATGAAGTGGTAGTTAGTGGATGTAATGTCAGTAAATGTTTTGATTAGAGAAGTTAGTGAGGAAGATCTGAAGAAAGTCATTGAAATAAATATGGTATCATTACCTGAACA
>JAJHRE010000104.1 GCA_020832985.1 Desulfurococcaceae archaeon
CATTAATAGCTACTGGAACACCTTTACTGAAGGTTATGCTTATGTACTCAGGCTCATTAGGTGCTTTCTCAGGTGATGTCGTCCATCTAAACACTTCCTCAGGAGGTTCTACCATAGGGTCATCTAATACACCACACTCAATACTCCTACCCCATAAATTATCATCAACGCTGAAGAACTTAACCTTAAACTTAATACCTCTAGACTTAGCATACTCGTACTCCCAATCCCTACTTAAGCCCCAATCCCTAACAGGTGCTATTACCTTAATACTCGGGTCTAGAGCTTTAATTGTTAAGTCAAACCTTATCTGGTCATTACCCTTACCACTACATCCATGAGCTATAGCTTCAGCACCTTCCTTCTTAGCAACCTCAACCAACTTACTAGCTATTAGAGGTCTTGATAACGCACTTGATAATGGGTACTTACCCTGATATAACGCATTAGCCTTTAACGCCGGGAATACGTAATTATCGATGAACTCCTCCTTAGCATCTATAGTATAATGCTTTACCGAACCTAAAGACTCGGCCTTACTAGCAACCTCATTAAGATCATCCTCCTGACCTACATCTACAGTTACTGTAATTACTTCAGCATTATACTTCTCCCTAAGTAGTAAGAGTATCACTGAAGTATCCAGACCTCCTGAATACGCCAACACAACTCTCATCGTAGAACCTCTAATGTATAAGGAGTTAACCACCCTAAATACTTAACGTAATGTTTGTTACATATTCTACATAGGTTTGTTATATATGTAACAACTAAGTCTTAATCCTCCTTAATTGAAGTATTAACTCTTCAATCAAGCTATATGCTTTAAGAGCATCACTACGGTTAAGAACTAATATTGTATCTACATAACATGAAATAATCTGAGTTATATTTACT
Source organism: Desulfurococcaceae archaeon (assembly GCA_020832985.1). Taxonomy (GTDB): domain Archaea; phylum Thermoproteota; class Thermoprotei_A; order Sulfolobales; family NBVN01; genus CAZZLT01. The sequence goes on from JAJHRE010000104.1 coordinate 898, forward strand.
CCATACCATGATAGGAGGGAGGTTATATATGATATAACCCCTGGGACAGAGATTATATCTTTAGGACTTATTAATATTATCGCTGATTGATCGTTAATAACATCTTCTACGGCATTCTTATCGAAGAGTCTTAAAACATCATCACATACATCCTCAGAAACTACTAATGTGAATGTCTTAGTACCCTGAGTTAATTGGAAAAACCTCGCTCTCATCAAAATATGCATTAACTCATTCAACTTAATCATTAATGTTTCACGTCTCAAAGTTATCAACTTTAAATCAGTTTGTAACTCCACAGTAGACCTACTAATTAATTCCTTAATAGTATCCTCCATCAACTTCCTACTCTTTAAAGATTCTGAAAACCTAACTATACCCATCTTAACAGCATTAACACTAACCTTATTAAAATTACCTAACTCCTTAACCTCATTAACAATTACCCTAGCTAACGAACTATAGTTTACCACCCCTAACTTAATACAGTCTAGAAGTGATGGATGGTTACTAAGCACCCTCCTAACAGCTTCAGAAATACTTAACTTCCTACGCAATCCTATCACCAACTACAGAGTCTTAAATAACTTAATATCCTAATATCACATAAGTTATGTTACTAAAGCTCCTACCGCCTTATTAAATATTAAATACGTTAACATCAACAATGTTATAACCATCGCAAAATTCGTTAAGAACCCGTACTGTATGATGACAGCAGAACATAGAGACCCTAATACAGTACCAGCACCTATAGCACCATTCATATGACCTAACCTCACACCCTTCCTCTCAGGCTCCGATAACGAAAGTATTAATGTAGTTAATGATGTACTTATAAGAGCCCATGTAGTACCTATAAGTATGTAGAAGATCGTTATAAGTAGCCTCAATATCTTTAAGTCATCAATGAATGCTAGAGTTAAGGACGGTATTGAGAATATAGCGATTCTCGACAAGACGCATTTTATCAATACAGACCATGCATCACTTATGGATTTTATAAATCTTGATGCTAATCTGAACCATATTATAGATGCTATAGATGAGGTCAAACTCATAATGAATACATCACTATCAGTAAACCCATGCCCCTTTAAGATCGCTGGAAATGGTGAGAAGAATGTTGAGATAGCTGTGAATAACGCTATACTACCTATAAGCAATAGATTTAACTCCCTTAGAACACCCTTCCTAAACATCTTGATTAAATCATACATTAAAATCTTAAAATCGTACATTAACTTATGAGTCTGAACAGTTGTAGGTGTACTTCTTATGTTGCCAGCCGTGATAGGGATCTGCGGTATATGTAACTCCTTCTTAATCTCAGTTAAGGAGTCTACCCTAATATAATTAGCAATTAAAATCGCTGGAATTGATATAACTGCAGATATCTCTAGTGCTAGTATGTTACTCCCAGAGGCAGATCCTACTAAATACCCGATAACAGACGCTATAGTAGATACTAGATTAAACCTAGCAACCGTTAGTGAGTCCTTACCAACATAACTTCCTAAGATACTCATCAACATAGGTGATGAGAGTGCTGAAGAGATACCGATAAAGACCCCACCAATAAATAGTAGGTAGAGGTTGTTGAAGATCATTAGCAATACCCCGAGAACATATCCTGCAAATATCGTTGCTAGGAGATTCTTTATACTTCTAAACTTCGATGTAAGCTTACTTAAAGACCAACTAGCTATGACGTATGACATGTTATAAAACATTACCGTAATTGCTACTAGAGATGCTGAGTTACTAATATCGTAAGCTCTTAACGACATCGCTAAGTTAATTAGTGATGAAGAAA
>JAJHRE010000105.1 GCA_020832985.1 Desulfurococcaceae archaeon
ACAACATAGTAAGGAGTCATCATGTTAATATGACAGTATTCGTAAAGCTCCTTACTAACTCTTAAAGCATCTACAACATAGTATTACAGTCTGTCCTAACAGAATTATTAACCGGGTTATGTAAGGTTCACTAAAATTTAAGAATGGTTTAACTAATAACTAGAGGTGGACCTAGTTCAACTATGAAGCTTAGGGTTGGGAGGAAGGGATATATAATCCTTCCAAAGAAGTTACGAGACCTCCTAGGTATGAGGAGGGTGATGAGTTAGTCGTTGAGGTTAAAGACGGTATTTTGTTAAAACCTACTAGAAGGAAGGTCGATTTGAGTGAGTTAAGGAGGGAGTTAACTAATCATATAAATATGTTGAAAGGTGTTGAAGATGGGAGAGAGCCTAAGCCTGGTGAGTTAAGTGAGACTTACCTTGAGGAGGAATTTAATTGAAAGCGTTCATAGATGCTAATCTCTTAATATACTTAAACACTGTATCAGATCATGGTGATAGAGCGGTTTATGAGGGTCTATATATGGACATAATAACGAATTATAAGCCATATATAGATGTTTTAGTACTTGATGAGTTACTATACTATATGCATCTTGGAGGAAGTACGGTGTACCATATTCAATAACTATAAACTTTATAGAGAAGATTGTGAGACCATACGTAAGTATATTACCTCTAGGAGAAGAAGAGTATGAACTAGCTTTAGAATTCATTATGAAATACGGTATTAAACCCTCAGACTCCCTCCATTTAGAGGTTATGAAGAAGAATGATATCTACCTTATAGTAATCAGAAGATAAAGAGTTAGATAAGGTAAACTGGATAAAGAGGATTTGGTGTTAACCCTACATGATTATCCTTCAACAAACTTAGGAGTTCTAGGGCTACCTAACCTTACACCCAATTAATTTAATTTTACTTACACATTGAAGCATTAATTTTTAACTACATATCTTCAGAAGGTCGATATTAATTAAATTCTCATGGCACTCCACTACCAATATTTGAGGTATAACGCTTAAGAAGGGATTTAAATAATGATATAACTGATTCAATATGATCTTAATAGTAACATTTAAAAAGCTCCAGTAATTCTTACCATAGTAATCTCTTAATAAGCATTTAGGCTCTTTAAACCTTGCTATAATGATTTCGTCTTAAGTATTAACTACTGTGAACTATATGAGTTATTATAGAATAAGAGTAAGTATCTGTATTTCTTTAAGATTCTTCACTTTTAACATTAATGCTAAAGTGTGCGTTGGTATCATCTTAACTTTACAGTAAATGTCTTAACACCTATAGTGGCGCTCATACTACCTCCGTTACTTTGAAGCTTTCACTATTTACTCCTTAACGGTTCTCCGATCCTTACCACCTATTATTTAATGATTAGCTGAGTAAGCCTGTTTTTCTGAATATTAGTACTTTGAGGGGGTCTATACTTAGTGTGAATGTTGCTGAGTATACTAGTGAGAAGAGTGTTGCGTTTGCAGGAATAGGTTCTACTATAATTCCTAAGGTTCCTAACATTACGAATGCTATAGTTACACCAACCACTGCTATTGTAAGCATCCTCCCAGGCTTACTACTCCAAAACCACCTTCTCTCCCTAAGTATTAGTACTCTAAATTGACTTGTGAAGACCATTGTGAGTAGTATGAAGGTTTGCATCCCTCTCTTACTTAAGTTGAAAACGTAGAGTCCTAGGTAAATAGCTAGGAGAGCCTCTACTAATAGAGCTATCCCTATGATTGAGGAGGAGATCATGAGGTTCTTTACATCCCATTTCCTCGGACTGAGTGAAGGCTCCGCATTATCTGTTGATAGAGATAGTGTTGCGAAGTCGTTAGCGAATATGAGGAGTGCCATACCCATTAGTGTTAGTACGTCGTAGTGAAGCCATATAAACCCGAGAGTTAGGAGGAAGGTGAACTGAACTACCTTCGTAACTTTATTAAGTATCCAGGTAAGAGCTCTCTGATACACCCTCCTACTAATATCTATAACATCAACTATACCTCTTAACCCAGGGGTTAAGAGAACTACACCAGCAGAACTCTTCGCAACATCAGTAGCGTTACTCACGGCTATACCGAGCTCTGCCTGTCGAAGCGCTGGTGCGTCGTTAACCCCATCCCCCGTCATACCGACAACATGTCCTTTCTCCTGTAATGCCTTAACTACAACGTACTTATCCTCCGGGTATACCTCAGCAATAAAGTCAACATCCTCAATAACTTCAGGAAGTTTATCCCTTATATACGGGAGTGGATATCCATTACCTCCTACCCCAACCTTTAACGCTATTTCCCTAGCTATTGGGAAACTATCACCTGTTAACATTACCGGTTTTATGGAGAGGTCTTTTAACCTACTTATAAGTTCTGCTGAGTCAGGTCTTGGAGGATCTGAAAAAGCTATGACTCCAGCTACACTCATACCGTTACCCTCTTCACCATATGCAATAAGTAAAGTTCTCAATCCCCTCTCCGCAAGCTTTTCTAAGGTCTGCTCTAGACTTGAGGGGGCCTTCGTACATAGGTTAATCACTACTTGAGGTGCTCCTTTAACAACCTTAATCCTCCTCCCACTAAGTTCAACAATCCCTTCAGTTCTCTTGATTGAGGGGTCGAACGGTGTAAAAGATATTTGCTTCCCCCTCCTAACAA
>JAJHRE010000106.1 GCA_020832985.1 Desulfurococcaceae archaeon
ATACCTAAGTTAATTAAGCTACATACTGTATCAGCATCTAATAACCACTTCCTCGGTGTTTTAAGTCCTAAGGATACCTTCCTACAACCTATCAACACCACAGCAACACTATTCCTAATGTTCTGAGCATCCCTCCTAAAGAAATCACCGTATTCATCAGCTAACTCATCCATCTTCTTAGCAATTAACTCTAACTCCTCCCTCCTATCTAACACCTTAACAACTATGTTATCTATACCTCTAGCCTTAGGTGCTGTTTTAGCAGCTATAGCCATTAACTTAGCAACACTTAAAACACCTTCTACTAGTAGTTGAGTCTCATCTAACACATAACCACCTAATTACGTAATTAGTTAGGGTTTTAAAGTGTTCAGATACCCTAAAGCTCATCATTTGTCAGGGGGCATGACTCTCATCAACTAATAATAACTTAGTCTACATGATTAAATAATTTTACCCATCTCATTAATTATGTCTGGTTTATCACTAGCTATACCATCAACACCTAGATTCCTTAACTTAATAGCTAGTGCTACGTCGTTAACTACCCAAGGTATTATCTTAATACCCCTACTCCTGACCTCCTTAACCAACCTACCGGTGACTAAGTTATGCCTAGGTAGTAGTATCTCAACACCGTACTTTATTAAGTTATGTATGTTTAGGTATGGGTGTGATGTTATTAGACCTACATGTGCTTTAGGTTCTAAGTTCTTAACATTTACTATTACATCATGGTAGAACGATATTATAGCTACATCATCTAGTAGTCCTGAATCCCTAACCATACTGACTACACTACCCTCAATACCTTTCTCCTTAACCTCAATGAATAACTTAACCTTACCTTTAACGAATTCTAAGACCTCATTAAGTGTCGGTATCTCAGCAATACCTCCGACCTTATACTTCCTTAACTCCTGAAGTGTTAGGTCTGAGAGTTTAGTGTTGATGTTGAATAACCTGCTTAAGTCTTCATCATGGAATATAACTAACTCACCACTCTTACACCTCCTAACATCAACTTCAACTACAGGTGCTCCTAAATCTACAGCTTTAGCTATAGCTCTTAACGTATTCTCAGGTTCGTAAGCACTCGCACCCCTATGAGCAACTACGAAGAACTTACTCGGTAGGAATGACATCTACCTTACCAATAATCCCTACTAAAGACATACTTAAAAACTTAGGTGTTATGGTTAGTTAGATGTCTTTCTACTCCTTAAGTACTTCTTAATTATCTCTAGTAGGTATCCCTCCTCACCAGGTATTCCTACTAGTACTAAATCCTCGTTAATGTATAGTTGAGTATCTACGCAATCACTACATAATTCCTCAATAACTTCAACATCTTCGTCGAACTCACTCTCTATTAAGTCCTTAACTTCGTAAACCCAACTACTTAATGTGTAGCACCAGTACTCATCATTACATATTATCTTAACCTTCATCTTCAGAACTTAATGTTTTCTAACTCCTTACTAGTTTCTTCAATATCTTTAAGTGTGTCTATAGACCTCCAGTAACAGTCCTCAAACACTACACCCTTAATCAACCCTTCAGATGCTAGTTTAGGGAATGTAGTCCTTTCTAAGTCTCCTTTCTCAGGTATGTATTTAAATACTTCAGGTTTCATAGCGTATACACCAGCGTTTATTAGGTATTCCTTAATTAGGGGTTTCTCAATGAATGATTCTACGTATGAGTCCTTACCTAACCTAACAATACCGTAAGGTGATTTAAGTGGTGTTAAAGCTATAGCTATTAACGCCTTAGAATTTAACAACTCATTAAATAACCTACTTAAGTCTAGGTTAGTAATTACGTCACCATTCAATACTACGAATACTGAGTCGTTAAGTACGTACTCAGCATTCTTTAAAGCACCTCCAGTACCTAAGGGTTCATCCTCAACTACGTAAGTTATCTTAATACCGTACTTACTACCTGAGCCTAAGTAATCTATTAACTTCTCCCTTAAATAACCAGCAAGGACTACCAACACATTAACACCGTACTTCTTCAACCAACTAATCTGCCACTCAATAATAGACCTACCACAAACCTCAACTAATGGTTTAGGCCTATCATTAGTTAGAGGTCTTAACCTCTTACCAAAACCACCAGCAAGTACTGCAGCCTTCAAACAACCACCTAATAACTTATATAACTTAAAATTAAATATTTAATACGTAGTGAATATGACTACATCTACTGACCTGAGGAGGGAGTTCATAAAGTTATTAGAGTCTGATGTTGAGTTTAGATATACTGTTGCTGGTTATTTAGGTTTTTCAGAGATTTTAAGAAGTATTGAGAGGTTATGGGAGGAAGTTAAAGGGTTAAGAGAAGAGGTTAGGAGGTTATGGGAGAACCAGAATAAATTATGGGAAGAAGTAAGGGCTCTTAGGGAGAACCAAAATAAGTTGTGGGAGGAAGTTAGGGCATTAAGAGAAGGGCAGAACAAGCTTTGGGAAGAAGTTAGAGCCCTAAGAGAGGATCAGAAGAGGTTATGGGAAGAAGTAAGGACGTTAAGAGAAAACCAGAATAAGTTATGGGAAGAGGTTAAAGCATTAAG
>JAJHRE010000107.1 GCA_020832985.1 Desulfurococcaceae archaeon
GTCTACTCTTAAGGGTCTGCCTAGGCCTTTAATTATCGATATTAGTGGTGGTATGAGGGTTTTAGGTGTTTTAATTCTTATCTCCTTACTCTTGATTGGTTGGGAAGGTGTTGATATTTACTTACAGCCTGAGGGTGGTGATGTTCGTGAGGTCCACATACCTAGGGAGTTGTTTGAGTTTATGAGGTATCCCTTAAGTGATTCTGAGTTAGAGATTGTTAAGACCGTATCAGAATCCCCAGGAATTACTATTGAAGAACTTGCCAGGGTTATGGGTAGGTCTGAGAAAACCATTAGGAACTCAATAGTTAGGCTTAAGAAGTTATTAATTGTTCAGAAGGGTAGGTATGCAGGTCTATACCCGACTAAGTGGGTTAAAGTAGTAACTAACTTAATACCTAAGCAGGAGGAAGAACTAGAGACAACTTAATCACCTTGAAACCTTAGGAACTACGTAAGAGTTAAGGTGAATGAGTTAAGGGTAATTCCTAAGCACTACTTAGGAATTAGTACTTACCCCATCAACTCCAACCCTAATTAAATTAATTAGTAAGTCACTACACGGTGTTAGGATGCCCATACCTAGTTATGTGATGTTGAAGGAGTTAAGAAAACTACATATGAGGAGGTATCAAGACCCTATAGATGAGTCCTTAAGAGGTTGGAACTGGGATAGACCTCCAGTAAAGCCTAGAGCATACCTAGGACTAACAGTTAGTGAGGTAGCCTCATACTGTCCAACTAAGAAGGACGTATGGTTGAGGAGGGTCGTTAAGGCAGTACCTGAGACTAACGAAGCACTTAAACTAGGCTCACTAATACATGACGTAATACACACAACAATAGAGTGTTTTAGGAGGTACGTAAGTAGTGGTGTAGACATCTTAAACGCATATAACGACGTAGTTGATGAAGTCTTAAAGAAGTCTACAATACCTGAACAAATAAGTAATTGGGTTACATCCCTAGTTAAGTACATAGTAATTCAGCTACTTGCTGAGGTGTTATGGAGTTCTGTAGGTGACGGTATCAACCCATGGCTACCGTGGATCAGTGAGGTTAGGGTTGATGGCTCACTACTAGGACTATCTAAGAACTTAAGAATAGACGCTATAACAGGTAGTAACGTAGTCGTAGATTTTAAAGTAGCTAAACCATCAGAAAACCATAGAATAGCTATAACAGCATACGCTATGGCATTAGAAGCAAATTTAGAAGTACCTATAGATTACGGACTGATAATATACGTCAACGGATTAGGGAACACACCTAAAGTAAGTGTTGAGTCACTATACATATCCTCAGACCTTAGGAAAGACTTCATAGACACTCGAGACGAGTTGATAGACATGATCATCAGTGAGAGAGAACCACCTAAAGCAACCTCATGCAGTCCTACATGCCCATTCAAGAACAGCTGTAGGTGATCCCATGAGGACTTTAGTAATTACTGGTTACGGTGTCAGAGTAGGTGTTAAGAAGGGTTACATAGTGATTAAGAGTAAGGATAAGGTTAAGGAGGTATCACCAAGTGATGTAGACCAGGTAGTTATAGCTACTTCAGGAGTCTCAATAAGTAGTAAATTCCTGAGATTAGTGATTAATCAAGGTATAGACCTAGTAGTCCTAGACTCTAGAGGCTACCCAGTAAGTAGGTTTTACCATCCATACATAACTAGAACAGTAGATAGTAGGTTAGCCCAGTATATGAGCTACTTAAACGGTCTAGCTAAGGAAGTAGCTAAAACAATAGCCTACTGTAAACTAATGAATCAAGCAGCATACCTAGTAAGACTTAGTAGGAATTCAAGCATTAGTGAGTTAAGGGATGTAGCACATAGTATTGAGTCCCTAGCTAATGAAGTACTACGTATAGATTCTGAAGACCTCCACATACTTAGGAAGGACGTTATGAGTGTTGAAGCACGTGCAGCACACCTCTACTGGTCATCAATAGCCTACATACTACCTAAGGACTTAGGATTCGACGGTAGGGATCAAGACAGTAACGACCTAGTAAACACAGTACTCAACTACGCCTACAGTATAATATATAGTGAGTGTTGGAAAGCAGCAACACTCGCCGGTCTAGACCCATACGCAGGATTCCTACATAGTGAGAGGTCTGGTAAGCCAGTACTCACCTACGACTTAATAGAGATGTTCAGGGTAGTCGCTGTAGACTCAGTAGTAATACATATGGTTAGGGATGGTTGGAGGGGTGAGGTTAAGGACGGACTACTAAGCCCTAAATCCAGGGCTGAGGTCATTAAGGTAGTCACAGAGAACCTAGAGAGGAGGTTTAGGAGTAAGTTCTCAGATAGCTACATGACCTTAAGACAGTGGATAAGACATTCAGCACTAGAGATAGCTAACTCATTAAGAGATTGTAGAAAGCCTAAGGGATTCATAGTTAGGTGGTGATATGAAGGTATTAGTGATTTACGACATCAGCGATAACAACGATAGGAATAGATTAGCTGAAGACCTTAAGAAGTTAGGACTAACTAGGATTCAGAGGTCAGCATTCATAGGTAGTATAGATAG
>JAJHRE010000004.1 GCA_020832985.1 Desulfurococcaceae archaeon
TAATTTGTTAGTTTTTGTATGGTAGGTAAATCTACCGATACCTAAAGACTTAAACACATTTAACATCTCTCTATAGTCTACCCAACTAGAATACTCCTTTATACGTATTAAGTCGAAAGTGTATAACCTACCCTTCCCTAGTATATCCTCCCAATCTACACCCTTGATAGTACTTACTAAGTCGGTATCTGATTCAGTGATTGTAATTACCTCACCTAAGAACTTAATCAATGCTGACCTACTAATATACATAGGTAATTCTTCAGTCGATTCTACTATTGAAACCATATCCAAGTTAACTAATTCTTTACAGTATATCCCCTCAGAGTCAGTTATAGCTCTTAACTCAGCTAAGGGGAGGGTTCTATGCTCCCCTGAGAACACTACGTAATACTTCTTAAGCTTAGACATCTTAACTCCTAAGTTAGGTTTAGACTTAATATTGCTTCAGTCAAAAGTGGTGTTATATCTATAGGTTCAACACCTACTGGTAACGGGACTGTATTTAGGGAGTATACTCTTGAGACCCCACTTGAGTATATCTTACTTAGAGCCTCACCAACGAACAACCCATGACTACATACCACATATATGTTTGAAGCTCCCTTCTCCCTCAAATAGGATGCTATATTAGCTACCGTACCACCAGTACTTATTATATCATCAACTATGATTACATCCCTACCTGATACATCAACATCTACAACCTCATGTCTTATACTACCAGTCACCCTATCCCTAAACTTCCTAAATACTACGTATGTAGAGTTTAGAAGTAGTTTAGATAGTTTAACTGCTTTATCCAGAGCTCCTTGATCAGGTGCTACTACTACAGGATTTTTAACGACTCCGTATAACTTACTTACGTAAAGTTTTGTAGGGTCTAAATTCATAGAGTTACCGTTGAAGAACTTTAAAGATTCTTCCTTATGGATATCAATAGTTATTAAGTAATCAACACCGATAAAACTTAAAGTCTTAAGTAATGTCTTAATACTAATAGCTTCACCGTCTAAGAACCTCTTATCCTGCCTAGCGTAGGCTAAGTATGGGATGATGGTGATAACCCTCCTACACCCTAAATCCTTAGCTGTATCTACAGCTAGTAGTAATTCAAAGAATTTCTTATCTTGGTTAGGGTATAATGATTGAATTATTATTAGGTCTTCACCACGTACATCCTTAACGAACCTTATATATGATTCACCATCAGGGAATAACTTCATCTCTATAGGTAGTAACTCCTTATTAACAACCCTACTCAAACCAACCTCCAACCCGTTAGAACCTGATAAACCTGTTATTAACAACTTAATACCCTAGATTAAAACATTTTAGGGAGGTTTAAATCCTGATAAGTATTGTTAATATGTTTAAACCTATCCACTACGTAATATACTTTATTAGCTCTATAACTACGCTGAAGTATTGGAGATAATGATTGAGTTGAATAAGCCTTGGATTAGACCTGCAAGGCATTGGATTAGCCTAGGTGATGGTAAGGTTAGATGTAATCTATGTTATAAGAGATGCCCTATAGTTAGTGGTGGTTACGGTGCTTGTGGTGTTAGGTATAATGATGATGGTACCCTCTACACATTAGTTTACGGATTATTAACAGCTGTTAATCTAGACCCTATAGAGAAGAAACCGTTAATGCACTTCATGCCAGGGTCTTCAGTATTATCTATATCAACAGCTGGCTGTAACTTTATGTGTATGTTCTGTCAGAACTGGACTATAAGTCAGTCACGTAGAGGTGATGTATATGGTGAGTATTACACACCTGAGAAGCTAGTAAGTATTGGTAAGAAGTATGGTGCTGACGGTATTAGTTATACATATAATGAACCAACGATATTCTATGAATATATGTATGATGTAGCTAAACTAGCTAAGAGGGAGGGTATGTTTAATACTATGGTGACTAACGGCTATATCACTGAGGAGGCTTTAGTAGAGCTTGCCCCGTATATGGATGCAGCTACAGTAGATTTTAAGGGTGGTGGTAACTTAAACTTCTACCGTAAGTTTATGGGTGTACCAGACCCTGAACCAATCTTCACGACTTTAAAAGTGATGAAGGAGAAAGGCATCTTCGTAGAGGTTACTAATTTAGTAGTACCTAAATACGGTGATGATGTAAATGATATTAAGAAGCTGGCTAGATGGATTAGTGAGAATTTAGGTCCTGAAACACCATTCCATCTACTTAGGTTTTACCCGCATTATATGATGTCTAACCTACCGCCAACACCTATCGAGACTCTTGAGAAATTAGCTGATATAGCTATTAATGAAGGTTTAAAACATGTGTACTTAGGTAACGTTCCAGGACATGAATTAGAACATACATACTGTCCTAACTGCGGTACTTTACTAGTACGTAGATTCGGCTTCGACATCCTTGAATGGGATCTTAAGGAAGGTAATATATGCCCTAAGTGTGGGTATAAGGTAAATATAGTTGGTAGCTATAAGGGTAGGAAACGTAGATTCCTAGAATGGTGGTAGGGGTTGTACTACATAATAGTAGCTGGACCTGCAGGTTCTGGGAAGTCAACTATGACTAACGTATTAGCTCATTGGTTGGAAGACCATGAGATGTCTGTAACTAAGGTTAACTTCGACCCAGCAGCTGATTACCTACCGTATAATCCTGATGTCGATGTTAGGGATTACGTTAATATTAAGGAGGTTATGAGTAAGTATGGTTTAGGCCCTAACGGTGCCTTAATAGCTACTATAGATATGTTAGTGAATCACATAGCAGATATTAAGAATGAGATAGAATCCCTCAACGATAATTACGTCATCATAGATATGCCTGGGCAGTTAGAGATAGTAGCTTTTAGACGTGTAGGGCCTTTACTGATAGATTACTTAACAGAGGGTAGGAAAGCAGCGACTTTATTCCTCATAGACTCATACTTAGTCTTAAATGCGATGTCAGCGATCTCATTACTACTACTCTCACTATCTACACTACTTAGGATGAAGAAACCTCAAGTAATAGCATTAACTAAAGTAGATTTACTAACGAGTGAGCAGGAGTCTGAAGTAGTTAGGATCTTCAGTGAGGAGTTCTCATGTAGTGAACTCTTAAGTTCTGAGGGGTTCGTAGGTACTGAGTTAATTATGAATTTATGTGAGGATGTTAAGGAGTTATTACCTGAGGTAATACCTACCTCAGCAGTAAGTAATAAGGGCTTAGATGAGATTTACGCAGCGCTACAACGTGTATTCAGTGGTGGAGAGGATTACCTAACTGAGGAACCAAGTGGTAAACTTTAATATGGTATTACCCAGATCTAGGGTTGAGTAGCTACTGCAACATAATTAACACTAATACGCATTCATTAGATGGTATTACTGTCTAATGAAGCTCTCACGCTAGGCTACCCACGAATTCATATACGCTAGCTTTATTTACCTCCACCTCTATATAGATACACGGGTGCGTAACTTGCCAGCTGTCGGGTTCTGTGTAAAGTGTAGGAAGAAGGTAGAGATAAAGGATGCACAGGAAGTAACGTTAAAGAATGGTAGGAAGGCTTTAAAGGGTTCATGCCCGTTCTGTGGAACGCCTGTATACGTATTTGTTAAGACTAAGGCCTGAAGTAGGTATAATGCCTAACAACTAAAAATAAAACTTATTTTTTAACTACTTACTTAATAAACTTAGATGTTAGAAACTTCCGACTCTGAATTATGATGAGGCCCTGCGAATTTGAACACCTCAAATAAATCATTTACTAACCTAGAGGTTTTATAGCGAAGAGTACTATAGCGATGACGTATATTATCATTCCTAAGACCTCACTTAACGATAACTTCTCATTAAGTATTAACCATGAGAGTATAGCGACTAAAGCAGCGTTAGAGGCAGCTATAGCTGTTGCCGGTCCAGCCTTCCCAGTAGCTACAGCGACTTTAAGGAAGTACATACCTATTGCTAAGGTTATCCCAGCTATAGCTGGTATTATAAAGTATTTAAAGTCTAATTTCTGTAGGTTTGGATTATTTAACGGGTTAAGCATACCGCTGATTAGTACTATGAGAAGTGTTGCTAAGCCGACTAATCCTGTAGAAACCCATAAAACAACTATACCCTCGATTGATGGGACCCCCTTAACACTAGCGAGTTTAAGTAGGAAGTTAGTTATACCGAACATTAAGAACGTAGCTAACGCGTATATAAGCCATAGGTAACCCTCCTCATTCACTGCTCAACCACCGAACTAAGATCTAAGGTAGGTATTAAAGTACGTTCATAACCTCTACATACTTAAAAGTACCTAAATGAAATATTTTAAGCTCTCTAAGCATATGTTGGTTTTGGTGAGGTAGTAGTTAGGTTGAGGTGTAGGAGATTATTTCGATACGGTCTACCAGCTGGGGTATTCCCCGGCGGTTTCGAGGGTGGTTACCCTAAAGCTACTGTAGCGTTAATAATAATTAATGCTGTGGTATACATCATTACATCATTTAATAATATGTTTATGTCTATAGGTGATTACTGGGTTGAGGTAGGTAGTTATATACCTATATCTCTAGTTGAGGATCCCTCAAATATTTACAGGATACTCACATCTATGTTTCTACATGGTGATATATTACATATATTCTTTAACATGTACTTCCTCTATATATTCGGTAAGAGTGTTGAGAATACTTTAGGTCATCTAAGATTCCTAATCCTTTACTTCGCCTCAGGTATATTCGCTACGATATTCCATACAGCGTTTAGTTATATTCAAGGAGCTACAGCGTTAATGGTACCGGCTTTAGGAGCTTCTGGAGCTATTAGTGGTGTATTAGCTGCGTACTTAATGTTCTACCCAGGAACTTCATTAAGTGCTTGCTGGTTCTTCTTCATCTTCCCAGTATGTTTTACTGTTAGAGCTTCTTACTGGTTATTATTTTGGTTTGCAACTCAAGTTATCTACGGATATGCGAGGTTAGGAGCTGCGGTAGCATTCTTCGCACATGCAGGTGGTTTCGTAGCAGGTATAGCACTCCTACCATTACTTATTAGTAGGGAGAGACTTGAGATGTTGAGGTTCTGGCGTAGTTACGGCTCCCTATTCAATGTCGTCTTCAGGGAAGTTACTATTGCTGGTTTAGGTAGGATTACTAAGTTAATACTAGTTGTCTTAATAGCTTCGTTAGTAGCTGGCTCAGCTATAATAGCTAGTGATGTTAGACAATTAGATATTTACGTGGTTAACGTTAGTGGTAGGGCTGTAGGTATAACTGATTTAGATGATTACGTCGTATTCGCTATAGTTAATGGTGGGTTAGAAATACAAACAATAACTAATACATATACTAGAATATTGATTAACAGATTAGCAGGTCTGGATTTACTCATGAATAAATCAGCAGTTGGTAAAACCATAAGCTTAGTAGGTGTTAACACATACTCTAAACTACCAATAGGAGGTCTCATAGTTAACGTACCTACCTATATAGAAAGCTTAACACTTACTTACGACTCATCAGGTGTTTTAAGAGAAGCTTACGGGACTATAAATACTGTAGTAGTTTCGATAAAGGACACTACATATAGGTTTGAGAATAACATTACATACGTCTTCAAAATCAACATAGAAAGTAGCTATAGTAGTTCGAAATTAATCACATCAACAGCGATATCATCCTTCACAGTATCAACTATAGCGTTATTAGTTGCCTTATTCAAGGATAAGGATTTAGCTGTTATTAGTTGAAGTCAATAACCTAGTATTTTATTTATCACATCACCATACCTACTATAAATCTTACTAACTAAGAACTCTAAACGTAATGCCTTAATGATTTCCTTCAACTCATTCTTACTAATTATCTTAGTCTTTAGGTATATGATATATGATGACGTTATGAATATCAACGCTATAAACCAGTTAATGTTTAGTATAAAGCATGGAATACCGAGTAGTGTTGGGATTAAAATAACTTTAATTATCAGGTACCAATCCACTACGAAGTTAATTGATTTGATGATGTATAAGGTAGTTAGTAGTCCTACATAATTACCTACTGTGAACGCTATAGCACTACCTAAACCACCGTAATTAGGTACTAAGTAGTAGTAAAGTACTAACCTACTAATACTTACTACTAGGTTAAATATCAGGACTAGTAAGTACCTCCCATAAGCATATACTAAGTTAATAATGCTTGAAGTTATTATTGCAGGGACTGTAGATATAAGTAGTACCGTCAGTATCGTACTGGAACTCACATACTCCCTACCAATTAATGAAAGCGGTACCCATGGGTAGAACATTACGTATGTGGATATCGGTAGTGTAAGTGCTAAGCAGATCTTCATGATCTGAGACAACACTCTCTTCCTACCATCACGCATACCACTGAGTACTGGGAAAGATAGAGCTAGTATACTTGATGAAATCATTAATATAACGTTAGATATAGCTGATGATACGTAGTAATACCCTGTTTCTAAAGCACCTGAAATAACGTAAACCGATAGTAGCCCTACCCAACTACCTATAGATGCTATAAGTCCTGGAAGCCATGATGGTGAACCAGCAATCAACACGTCTTTCAACGCTCTATATGAGAAGTATATCATCTTACGGGTTCTGATGATGGAGTATATAGTAATTATGGTTAACCTAGTATATAGTTGAACTACATTTCCAATAACAACACCAACCCACCCGAGATTATATATAGTTATTAATGTAATACCAACTACGAATCTAAAGAGTATGCTTATAGTCGTTGCTGTGAAAATTACTTCAGTCTTCATCATCGATGTTATCAGTGATGAGGGTACAGCACCGATACCACCTACGATTATTAATGAAGCGAATACTAGCATGATGCCTGATATACTACTTACACTATACCCAGTAATACCTAACAACGTAATTACAATACCGGCTACTACATGTACTACTGAGTTAAAGATGAATGAAGTCCAGAAATACTCATAAAGTCTAACCTCATCATCACTCCCTAAGTATATACCGAAGAACCTAGTCGCACCAGTACCTACCCCAAGATTTAATATGCTTAAGAATAATGATGCAAGACCTGATATAGCACTAGCTATACCTATAACTGTAGGTCCAACTATAGCGGATACAATCATCCAATATAGAAAACCTGCTAGATTATCAATAACACTACTAAGGTATAACCAAAAACCACCCCTCACAACGCTACCGATGCTGAACCTCCTAGACACAGACACTCAGCCACATCACATACATATAATAGGTAGAATTAAAGGTATTAAGTTGACGACCCCCGTCCTGAAGGGCAAAGGGTTCTACACCAGCTAGGACCTCCCCTCACTAAGCTAGACTATATTATTTAAGACTCAAAACTTTTTACGTGTTTAGAGGGTGTATATTTGAAGTATATCTATCATGGTGGTAGATATCTCTGTCCGGTGGTGTTATGGGTAGATGTGTTTTATGTGGTAGGGTATCACCAGTTATAAGTGATGTTATAGGTTACTGTGTAGATTGTTTAAGGAGTATGGATGCTGTACCTGATAACGTAATATTGACTCATAAGAAGGCTAGAGAAGTACTTAAGATCCCGTCGATTAAATACGGGAGTGGTAAGTTCAGATGTAACTTATGTATTAATAATTGTTATTTAAGTGACGGTGTTTTAGGTTATTGTGGTAATT
Source organism: Desulfurococcaceae archaeon (assembly GCA_020832985.1). Lineage (GTDB taxonomy): Archaea > Thermoproteota > Thermoprotei_A > Sulfolobales > NBVN01 > CAZZLT01. The sequence goes on from JAJHRE010000004.1 coordinate 7,676, forward strand.
ATACGTATGATAATGGATTTAAATCAACTCTAAGTTCTTTTGAAGTTGCTTACGGTTCTTGGTATTATGATCCACACCCAACTAATTGTGTAGCTTTTCCAGTATGTCCAGCAATTACTGGTAAAGGGTACCCTAAGTATACGTTAAGACCTACTGGTGAGGTTGGTTATTATAACTTAGCTGTTTTCTACGGAACTTGCTCACTAAACTGCTTATACTGTCAGAATTGGAGGGGTAGGGTTGAGGCTTTAAGTAGTAAGCAATTAATGACTGTTGATGAATTAGTTAACGCGGCATTAAATGATAGGGTTACTTGTATATGCTACTTCGGTGGTGATCCAACACCGAATATAATTCATGCGTTGAGGGTTTCTAAGGAGGTTTTAAGTAGGGGTAAAGGTAGGGTTTTAAGGATTTGTTGGGAGACTAACGGTACTTTAAGTACTGATATCATACGTGAGGTAGCTAAGATATCATTAGAGAGTGGAGGTATTGTAAAGATAGATCTTAAGGCTTGGTCACCTCAAATATATCAAGTATTAACTGGTGTTAACGCTGTTGAGAGGGTGAAGGAGAATATTAAGTTAGTAGCTTCAATGATGGATTTAAGGGATGAACCACCCTTACTAGTTGTTAGTGTGTTATTAGTTCCTGGATATGTAGACCTTACTGAGGTTAGAGGTATTGCTGAGTTTTTAGCATCTCTTAATACTGAAATTCCGGTGGTGTTACTAGCCTTCCATCCAGATTTTATGTTAAGGGACTTACCACCAACTAGTAAGAGGCATATGTATGAATCTGTTAAGGTTATGAAGGAGTTAGGGTTGAGGAACGTATTCGTAGGTAATGAGTGGTTATTAGGGGATTATTACTAGGAGATTATGGTGATGGGTATTTCCAAGATATCTAAGATAATAACGTTAAGTCATGGTGGTGGGGGTAGGGAGATGTGGGAGTTAATAAATGATTTGATAGTTTCTAAAGTTCCTGAGAAGTTTAGGAATGTCTTAGATGGTGTAGGTCTCGATGTATTAGATGATGGTGTAGCTATTAAGGTAGGTGATGTATATGTCGTTATGTCTATAGACTCATACACAGTAAAACCTCCTATCTTCCCAGGCGGTGATTTAGGTGTACTTGCAGCTTCAGGAACTATTAATGATTTACTCATGATGGGTGCTAAACCTGTAGGTATTATCGATGCTTTAGTTGTTGAGGAGGGTATGGAGGTGGATTTAGTGAATGGTTTAATACAGTCATTAATAAATACAGCAGTTTCTGAAGGTGTTGCAGTATTAGGCGGTGATTTTAAGGTCATGCCTAAGGGTTCGTTAGACGGTATTATAATAACTACTGCTGGTATAGGGATAGCACGTAAGTTAATAGTTGATGTTAATATTAGGGTAGGGGATAAAGTAATTGTTACAGGTCCTATAGCAGATCATGGAGCTACGGTAATCGCAGCTCAATTAGGATTACTTAACATGTCTAAAGACTTAGTAAGTGATGTAAGACCCCTGAGTAAGTACATGTTACCCTTAATAGATACTTACGGAGACCACATCCACGCAGCTAGGGATCCTACTAGAGGTGGTTTAGCATCAACTCTAAATGAGTGGGTAGTTAATAGAGACTTAACAATAATTGTTGATAGGTCTAAAATACCTATTAGAGAACCTGTTAAGAAATTCTTAGATATGTTAGGTATAGACCCACTTAACGTAGCTTCTGAAGGTGTTGCAGTATTAGCTGTTGACCCGGTAGTAGCTGATGAGGTAGTTAGTTATTTACGAAGGTTAGGACTTGATAAAGCATCAATAGTAGGTGAGGTGGTTAAACCACCTTCAGGAATTGCTAGAGGTAGAGTACTAGCTAAGACTGAAGTCGGTGGTATAACATTTATTGAAGCATCATCATCCCCAACACCTAGAATTTGCTAACTATTTAATCCCTAAATCCATTAGTTTTCAGTGATATCATGGATGAAGTATTAATAGGTATATTAGCAGCTATGATAGCTACTATCTCATGGTCTTTAGCACCAATAACTATTAAATTAGGTATTAAGTCCGATATAGACTTAATAGCTTTAACCGGTGTTAGAGGGTTAGTAGCGTTTATCTTATTAATCCCGTTCTGTATTCCTAACATACTTACTTATAACCTAAGTTACTATGATGTTATCTTAATACTTATTTCAAGTATTTTAATAGGTATCAGTGATTTATTCTATATAGAAGCTATTAAGAGATTAGGGAGTTGGAAAGCAATTTTAATAGCTTATCAATACATCCTAATAGCTCAAATACTTGCTTACCTACTACTTAATGAGGTCAGAGGTATTTACGCAGTCTTCTTCACACCTATAGCGTTATTAGGTATTTACATAGCATTAAGCGGTGGTGAGTCCCTAACTACTAAAGATAAGATCAACTTCCTAATAGCATACACACCAGCTATTTTCTGGGGAGTCGCTACAGTCATCAGTAAGTACCTAACATCTACTGTAGATGCTGTCTTAATAGCTACTTTAAGAGCGTTCTTCATAGCCCTGATATTCATGTCTTTAGGTATTAGACGTATGAGAGGTTTTAGTAATTTAAGTAGGTTTGGCTTACTCTCTCTACTGGCCTCAGGATTCTTCACACATGTTGGGGGTTTTCTAACGTTTCTATACGCGCTTAAGTTCGTAGGGACATTCATATCTACGCTTACTAACTCTATAGGACCGCTAATAACTCAGTTCCTAGCTAGTAGGTTAAGTAAGGAAGGTTTAAATCCTAGACATATAGTTGGTGCGTTAGTTACTACTAGTTCTATAGTGTTGGCGTTAATGCTTAACATGTTTAATATTGTTTAAAGACTTCCCCAGGTAGTTTCTTAAGTGGTGTGTATGATGGTATCTGTATATGTTGATGAGGATGTATCTCGTTTTGAGATTTCGGTGTTCTACGCTACTGTGGGGGAGGTTATTGTGGAGAAGGATAGAGTTGATTTGAGGGAATATGCTAGGAGCTTAGTTAATAATCTAGTAAGTACTTACAGTGTTGATAGGGTTAAGGACATACCTATAATTAGGTTTTATAGAGATATCATGTGGAGGTTAGGTATAGACCCTACTAAGGTTAGGGTAAGTAGTGAGGCGTTATTGAGGAGAGTGTTGAGAGGGGGTTCTTTCCCAGCAATTAACAATGTAGTTGATGCCTGTAACTTAGCTAGTTTAGAGACGTTAATACCGATAAGTGTATTTGACTTAAGTAAGATTAGAGGTGATTTAAGACTTCGTAAAGCTAAACCTAATGAGGTGTTCGTAAGTCTAGACGGTACTGAAAGGTTACTTACAGGTGATGAGGTGGTCTTAGCCGATGATTCAGGTAATATCCTTAACCTATACCCACATAGGGATTCAAAGATAGCTTCAGTGGATATGAGTACTAGGAGTGTTTTAGTGATTGCTTACGGAGCTCCAGGAGTACCTCAATCGCTGGTTAGAGGAGCTGTTGAGAAGTCACTTAAGTATTTAATGATGTTTAGTAATGCTAAGTACTTAAGTGATGTTTTAAAAGCTAAGTAAAACTAAGTATACATAGTGGGGTTAGTCATACATGTATGTTAAGGTTCGATATTACGCACTATTTAGGGAAATTACTAAATGTTTTGAAGAGGATTTACTATTAGATAATTCTTCATCGTTGGATGACCTACTAAACAAGATCTCATTAAAATACCCTAAACTAGGTAAGTATTTAGAGTCCGGTATGTTTATAGTACTTCATAACCAGCAAGCAGTATCTGATAAAGACTTAAAAACAATTTTAAGAGATGGTGATGTAGTTGATTTAATGCCACCGCCTTCTGGAGGTTCTATAGAAGTTAGGTTACTTAAGGATGAGGATAAGGTAGTACTTGATGATGTGATGAGTGAGTTGAAGAGTGTTGACGGTATTGAGGAAGCCGGGGCAGTAGTTATCTACGTAGGTTTCGTTAAAGGTGTTGTTAGTGGTGTTAAAGTGTATGAGTTAAAGTATGAGGTTAATGAGGATTACACGTTAAAGGCAATAAATAAGATCTTAAGTGATGTAGTAGCTAAGAATAAGAACATCAAGGCTGTTAAGGTATTCCATAGGGTAGGTACTTACAGACCTGGTGATGACGTTCTCTACGTATTCATAGTTGGTGTTAGTAGACATGATGTAATACCTGCGTTGACGGAGATTATTGAGAGGATTAAACATGAGACAGGTATATGGAAGCTTGAGAGAAGAGATGATGGTTATTTCTGGGTCTTAGGTGATGGGGTTAGGATTAAAAGTGAGGTACAGTGAGCTTCCGGTAAGAATTAACCATTAACTACTAACACTGCTATGTTATAGCGGTTGAATATGAATACCTTCTGATCAATACTATAGATTTCCTTAGGACTCTGTCTTTAATGGTTGGTATGTAATGATAGTTCTTAAGGGTTGGGACGGTTATTCCTTAAGACTAACTCTATACCCATCGTTTTCATTATCGATGTTTAAACTAGATGATGGTGTATACCTAAAGTACTTAGGTTCATGTAAGGGTTTAAGGATTTATGACTATGGTTATGATGTGGTTGTATTAGGTGGTTATTGCGATATTGATTATGTGAGGGAGTTATGTGGAGTTTTAGATGATCCGTTAAATTATGTTTATGAAGTAGATCCCAGGTTTAACGATGTGTATCACTACTTGGTTACTCAGTGGAGAGGTGTTGGTTTATCTACGGCTACTAGGGATTTAGATTACGTTTTCATATCTATATTCTTATCTAAGAGGACTTCATATCATGATCGTGTCTTACAATGGGTGAATTCATTATTTAACATTATAGATAATCCTGAGGACTTAATCAATATAGATACTTCTAATCTATTTAAACCACCTCAAATGAGAGAATTAAGTGATGTATTTAAGGAATACTTCTATAATGTTAGACCATATGTTGTTAGGGGGAATATCAACGACGTCAGGTATAATTTACTAAGGATTAAGGGTGTAGGGCCTAAAATCACTTACGCATACCTACTACATGCTATGAGGTTTACTGAAATAGCTCCGATAGACACACACTTTAATTACTTCATCTTTAACGTCTTAGGCTTAAAATACGGTATGCCTAAAAAGGAGTTATGTCTTAAATATGATTGTAGTAAGTGTAATAGTAATTGTGTTATGAGGGAATTAAGATCATTCTTCGGTAAATCATTAGGTTATCTACAAACGGTAGTCTACGTTCATGTTAAGATATTATGTAAGAAGGGTAGATGTTATGAGTGTGTCTTAAGGAAGTATAGGCTATGTAAGCTTAAGTCTTAACTAATGATTTACGGTTTAGTCAGAGCTTACATAAATTGATCTCTAGAGAAGATTATTGAAGAAGTATTTTACAGGTAATATGTAAAAATATAAGGATATCAGTTACTAAAGATCGGGTATTTTACCTATGTCTGAGGTAGTGAGGTGTTTATGGTGAGCCACGATAAACTAGAGCTATCGATGAGGAGGTTAAGTGAGGTTGTAGAGGTAGGACAAATAGATGAGTTGAAGGAATTACTATCTCATTTTTCTCCATATGAGTATATCGAAGTTCTTGAACGTCTAGATCTTAAGATGAGGAGTTACATACTACCTTATATACCCTTGAATAACTTGAAGGTTGTTTTAAGTAAATTACCTGATGATGTGGTTTTTGAGTTGTTAAGAGTTAAAGGTATTGATGAATTTGCTAAGGTACTTACTGAGATGCCGTCGGATGACGTTGCAGATGTACTACTTAAGATACCTCCTAAGTTTAGACATAAGTTAATGAATTTAATACCTCATTGGAAGTTAAATGAGATCTCAGCACTTCTTAAGTATCCTAGTGAGAGTGTCGGTAGTATAATGACTCCTCAAGTCCCTATATTCTCATATAAACTCACCGTAGGTGATGTTATTAAGGAATATATTGCTAAGAGTGAGTTAGGCCTTTATGATAAGCACTTCTACGTATATGCCGTAGATGAGGAAAAGAGAATTGTTGGGTGGGTAGATGTTAAGACACTCATAAGTAGGCCTAAGGATAAGTTATTAAGAGATGTTGTGAGTAAGCCTCCAGTAGTTGTTAACGTTTACTCTGACCGTGAGGAAGTAGCTAGAGTAGCTATAAAATTCGACTTACTCGAGGTCCCTGTAGTTGATAATGAAGGTAGGTTAGTAGGTATTGTAACATTAGATGATGTACTTGATGTAGCTATTAGTGAGTATGGTGAGGATCTCTTAAGGTTTGGTGGTTTTGTTGAGACTGTTAGAGGTAGGTACTTGACTGTGAGTAGCGCCTCTATAGTTAAGAGGAGATTCTTACCGTTAGTATGGTTATATCTAATGAATACTGTTACAGGAGGTATAGTAGCTTCATTTACAGGTATTATAGAGAGAATAGCCGTTTTAGCAGCATTCTTACCGATGTTAGCTGATAACTCAGGTAATGTAGGGGCACAGGCATCAACATTTGTAATAAGGAGTTTAGCGATAGGTGAGGTAAGACCTCAAGACTTATTAAGGGTTTTGAAGAAGGAGGTTAGTGTATCGTTACTATTAGTTCTGTTATTATCACCGATATCCTTCTCTATAGCTTCACTAATAACTTACCTAGCCTATACGAACACCGATTACTCTATCATAGTAGGTATCGTGGTTAGTGTAGCATTGATTACATCAACATTAATCTCAGATTTAGTAGGTGCTTTACTACCGTTAATAGCTTCGCGAGTAAATATAGATCCAGCATCGATTTCAGCACCGTTAATAACCACTATAGGTGATATCATAACAGCAACTACTTACTTTATGATAGCTACTTCCTTACTTTCATATTTAAGTTAAGGTTAAAAGTTATGTAGTGATTGAATAGTTGGTGGAGGTTAATAGTAAAAGCACTCATAGTTCTACTACTAATACTGTTGTCCTCCTTACTTTCCCAATACTTAGGGGTATTGCCAGTAAGTAAGTTAGAGAGTTCTGGGAGGGAGGTTATAGGTTTTAGTGTATGTGATGCTTCTTTTAGTGATATGTCATGTGATGTTATGGTAGGTGATGAGAACATAATTAGAAGTTGTAGCGGTGTTGTATGTATCTCTAGGATTATCTACGATGATAACTACTCCGAACCTCCAGACATCATCTTCGGTAGGAAATACTTCAACGGTGGGTTAGTAGAGTATATAGATTTGAAGGGTTATGAGATCAAGAGGACAGTCATAGTTAACATCACCACACGTACCGAAGCTAAATTAGTTAGTATTGAGGAGAGCTTAGATGAATTCGTACTCAGGAATGTATGTATTAGTGAGTTTTATGAAGATATACCAACCCCTCAGTTAAATTACTTATTTAACAAGTCCATCAAGTTAGATTTGATAATACTATCACCAACTAAGACTTACTGCAACGTAAGTGGTTGTCAATACTCATATCACGTACTTACTAATAAGTCATTACTAAGTTATTATATGGAAGCGTTAGATATTTGGAGATTAGTACTTAATAAGTTCTTCAATTACGACTTAATATCAGTAGTCCGTGACGATATTAACATAGATTTCAACGTATTCATATCAGGTGATAAAGTAGTAGATGTAGAGGATTTTCTAACGTATATTAAGTTATGGTTACCCAGTAATGATAATTTAATAGTAGTTGTTGAAATACCTAAGCCTGCTAGAGTTGGTGGTGAGGAACTCCTAGCATTCACTTACAGAAACTTCATATTCTTAAGTAGGAGGGATGTCAGTATAATAGCTCATGAGATAGGGCATGTTTTAGGCTTAACTCACCCTTTAATTAGTGAGGAGTGGCTTAACACCGTATTTTACGAGTCAATTATGCTGAAATACTCATCAAGTAATAGGAGGAGGTTTACATTAGGTGATTTCATAGGTTTATCACATATATTATTCTTACTTGAAGATAGTGTCGGACGTGAACAACTCACTAATAAGTTGAAGGAGGTTGGGATAGATCCTGAGAATATGTGTGTTATACTCCCAATGGTTAAGAGGGTATATGTTGCTAGGGAGATTCCTAGGGTGTTATCAACCATTATTAGTGAGGGTCTAGTAGTATTTGATGTTGATGAGTATGGAGGTCTTAAAAGTATTAACTACAGTCTTAACATACTCGATATTCTTAAAGTATTCAGTAGTAGATACGTTAGTTCCTATTAATAATTTCTAATAGTGATGTGTTCTTAGTTAGACCTGAAGCTACTATATCAGCTAGTCTTAAGGGTTCTGGATACTGACTTATATTCTGTAGCCTTACTATTATGTTGTAAGCCTCGTGGATATCAATACCGGTTAATGATATTATTAGATTTCCTTTAGGTGTTGTGATTTCATAAGATTTATTGTAAGTCCTCTCTATTACGGAATACCTAACTAACCAATCGTTAAAGTTCTTCATTAATGCCTCCTTAACTAAGTTGAGGTTTAACCTATGCTTAAACACTGTTATCACAGGGATTAATGTTTTGTTATAGATTACTTCCGGGTCTATGATGTTGAAACCTGCATATGTTACCCCGTCTAAGAATATCACTCTGTACTTATCCTTCAGTGATTCTATATTCTTAAGTAGTACCTCAGTACCGTCTAAACCGTCGATAGTTATTAAAGATAACTTAACCTTAGTTATTGTTAGGTCTCTACATTCAACTAAAGCTAGTAATGTCTTCTTGTTGGACTTCTTATAACTTGTTGGGAAGTATCCGTCATCTACCCCTAAAGTTCTTAATGATTGATCCAAGTCTTTGCTCCTCTTTAAGTACTTTGAGTAAGGTCTCTACATCAGTATTTAAACTTATTAATCTAGTCTTCCCATACCTACCCCTATTTACGACCTTAGCATTTATTATACCGACCATATCTAACTCACTGATTATATCGCTAACCCTCCTCTGTGTGACTGGGTCTAAGTTTAAACTCCTACATAAGTCTTTATATATATTATATAGGTCTCCAGTAGTTTTACTATCACCACCACTTATAGCTAGGGCTAAAAGTATTAACTTACTATGGAATGGTAATGTCTTAATCACCTCAGAGACCCTATCCTTCTCAATCTCCATTCTAGCACTTAACACGTGGCTCTTACTTACCTTCTCAGCACCTTCCCTCTCAGCAATCTCACCAGCAACTCTTAATAAGTCTAAAGCTCTTCTAGCATCACCATGTTCTTTAGCAGCTATTGATGCACATAAGGATATAACACCATCCTCAAGTACTCCGGGTTTGAACGCTTTAGTAGCTCTACGTGTTAGTATATCCTCAAGTTGGATAGCATCGTATGGGGGGAACACAATCTCCTCCTCACCTAAGCTCGACCTGACTCTAGGGTCTAACCTATCCATGAAGTTAACATCATTTGTTATACCTACTATAGTTACCTTCCCCCTCTTAAGCTCCTCATTAACTCTAGTTAATCTGTAGAGGAGTTCATCACCACACTTCTTAACTAACGCATCAATCTCATCCAAGATAACTATTAATGGAATACCTAAACCATCTAATGCAGTAACCACCCTCCTAAAAACCTCTGAACTCGATAACCCAGTAAACGGTACTTTAACACCTAACGTATCAGCTAACCTAGTTAAGACTCTATAGGTAGTGTCATCATATCTACAGTTAATATAACTATATTTGAAGATCTTCCCAAGCTTAGCGGCATATTCTTCAAACTTAATCAACACGTACTTAACAACAGCAGTCTTACCAGTACCTGTGAGACCGTATATGAATATATTACTAGGTCTTTCCCCCCTAAATATCGGGGCGAGAATAGCGCTAATCCTATTAATCTGTTCATCCCTATGCGGTAACTCATTAGGTATGTAATCAGGTCTAAGAACCTCCCTATCATTAAATATGTTAGAGCTTAAACTCCTCTCAATAACCTTCTTAAATATATCCTCACTACCCACCACTAACACACTCACAGCATCACTTATAATGAAGTACTACTCATTTTATATCCTAAACACTCTAAAACTTATAAACACTACACCTAAATCCAATACCTCACAAAGTACTCTGTAAATCACAACCTATAAAGCAGGACATTCATAACTTAATTATTTTGTGGTGCAGGTAGTGTATGGTGGTGGGTATGGTGTTTTATAGGGTTAGGAGGATTAATGGTCGTTATTATCTTGTTAAGGAGTGGTATGACCCTACGTTAGGTAAGAAATTAAGTAGGTCTTTAGGGCCTTGTGATAGGATTGAGGAGTTGTTGAGGTGGTGCGGGGGGTGGGATTCGAACCCACGCAGGCCTACGCCATCGGGGCCTAAGCCCGACCCCTTTGACCTAGCTCGGGCACCCCCGCACTGTTGTTCTAATTAGATTCTTTGATATTAGGCTAAAAGGTTTATGTTTATATTGTTGATTTAGGGTCTTAAATATATTGTTAATTTATAGGTTTAAATGTAATTCCGTTTAGGTGGTTGTGTTAGGTACTGAAGGTCGTGATGAGGTCGTAGATATGTTATATAAGGTATTGAGTAAGTACTTAAGTTCTCTACAGGAGTCTTTGAGTAGTTATGTTAAGCAATTAGTTCAATTCCTTAAGAGTAGTAATGAGTTACTGATTACTTATTCAGGTATGTATGTATCACCTGCAACATACTTACTACTACTCTTAAGGTCTTTAACTAACGTTAATGCGTACTTAGTAGAGCCTGAAACACTTATGTATTATGTAGCACCTTATGTTGAGGGCGGTATTCGTAGGGTCTTAATAATTAGTTCTGGTGTAGATTCCTCATTAATTAGGTTGTTAGATCAGTTAAACCTTACTGGTTATGAGGTTATGTTAATTAGTCCTTCTCCAATACCTGATAATGTTAGGTATAAGGTTCGTGAAGATCTGTTACTAGAGATTAAACCTCAGGACCTACTACTTCAGCATTTACTGGTGGGTATAGCTGTTAGTGAATACCTTAACAAGTCTGGTGTTAGGGGGTCTAGACTATGGAATGAGTTAAGTAACTTAAATGAGGTCTTAAAAGACCTACTAACTAAATATATAGGTAAGTTATATGAGGTTAAGGAATTCACTAATGACGTATTCATAATAACATCAACACCTAGCATGTTAGGTCCTGCAGAACATATAACGTATAATTATAATGTTAGGATACCTCGATATCTAATACCTTTAAATAACGTTAAACACTATATTAAATATTTTAAGAAAGTCTTAGTAATATCTACAGATGTTGAGGAATTCTCTATTAAGGAGATTATAGGGTTAAAGATTGGAGGAACTGTTAATGTATGTGAATTGAGGATTAGGACAGACCCACTTACAGCACCTATATACGGTTTAATCCTCTCGAACGCTTTAATGATGATTGGTGATTAAGTGTTTAGTAAATGCTTAGAAGGTAAGGTAGTATTGATTACCGGTGCTAGCGGTCTCATCGGTAGTGAGTTAGCTATTGAATTAGCTAAGGAGAAAGCAAATCTGATACTACATTATAATAAGTCTGAAGATGTTATCGAGGACTTAATCAGTAAGTTGTCACCGGTTACTCAAGTACATACCATTAAATGTGATTTTAGCGATTTAAACAATGTGGTTGAGTTTCTAAAATATCTGAAAATACTTACAGACGCATAGATATCGTAGTGAATAGTGTCGGAATATATGACGAAACACCATTAGAGTTATTAAATGTTGAGTTACTCACTAAGATATTAAATGTTAACCTATTATCAATAGTTCTAATAAGTAAGGAATTAGGTATGTTGATGAAGGAGTATGGAGGTACGATAATAAACTTGATATGCTTAACACCGCTAAGAGGTCATAAAGTGTATAAGTGTCTTAATCCCTCACTACCCTACGTAATATCTAAAACAGGTTTAATCAAATTAGTTAAGTATTTAGCTGTTGAGTTAGCCCCTAAAGTTAAGGTCGTAGGTATAGCACTTGGTTGGGTTGGTAGTAGTAAGTTAACTCAAGATCTAGTTAGATGTGTTGAGGGGTCAGTACCTATGAAGAGGGTTGCTGAAGCTCATGAAGTAGTTGAGTTAATTAAGTACCTGATATGTGGGAGTCGATATATTACAGGGTCGATAATAGAATTTTCAGGAGGTCTTTAAATCATTCAGACGCGGGTTCTCCACTCACCGAGTTCATACCTTGTAAGCTTCATCATCAATAACCACTACTCATATTAAGTTATTAATTTTTAAGTAATTTAACGTTGGAGGGTTTGTGGGTTTCGAACTACTTGGTGGTGTTGAGGTAGTTAATGAGTTACCGGTAATTTACTTAAGGAAGTATAAGTTAGTGGTGTTAGCAGATACTCATATAGGCTTTGAGGAGGAGATGGCTGAGAAAGGTATATATATACCTAGGTTTCAGAAGAGGAAGTTGATGAAGATCTTTGAAGAAGTCTTCAATACAGTAGATGTTGAATCTGTAGTCATAGCTGGTGATTTTAAACATAAGTTTAATGGTTTAGGGAGGATTGAGAGGGTAGAGTTGAGGGAGGTTATAAGTTATATCTTAAGTAGGGTCAGTAAGCTTACTGTAGTTAGGGGGAATCACGATAACTACCTCCCCATACTCACACATAGGTTTAAGTTTGATATAGTTGATAACCTCATCATAGATGAATTCCTAATCACTCACGGACATACAGACTTACCAAGTGATTTAAATGTTAAGTACGTGATTATAGGTCATGAACATCCAGTAATAGCTTTAAGAGATAGTTTAGGTAGTATAGGTAGGTTTCAATGCTTTCTAATCGGTGATTTAGTTAACGGGTTAAAACTGATCACACTACCTGCTGTAGGGGCTTATCAAACCGGTAGTAGAGTGACTTTAAGTAGGGATACATACCTCTCACCAATACTTAAGAACTTAGCACTATTAGAGGGTTTGAAACCTGTGATAGTTGATGAGGATGTAGGTATATTAGAGTTACCGGCTCTTAAAGACCTCTACGACTTAATGGGTTAAAACATTTATATAGTTTAAAAACCCTCTTAAAAACTTTTTAAAGGGCTTGATGATGGGGTTAAATCCATTAATCAGGATTGAGAATATAGTAGCAACTGTAAGTCTTGATCAGGAGTTAGATTTAAACTTAATCGGTAGGAACGTACCTAATATAGAGTACGAACCTGATGAATTCCCAGGGCTTATTATGAGGTTAGAAAGCCCTAGACTTACAGCTCTAATCTTCAACTCAGGTAAGATGGTAGTTACAGGGGCTAAGAGTACTCAAGAACTTATCAGGGGGTTTAAGAAGATTATTAAGACGTTAACTAAGCATGGAATAATCATTATCGGTAAACCTAAAATACAGATCCAGAACATAGTTGCGTCGGCAAATCTAAATGCTGAGGTAAATCTAGAGAAAGCAGCATACCTACTTAAAAACACAATGTATGAACCAGAACAATTCCCAGGCCTAATACATAGGATGGACGACCCTAAAGTAGTACTACTAATATTCAGTAGTGGTAAGATGGTGATCACTGGAGCTAAGAGTGAGGAGGAAGTATATAGAGCTGTTAATAACATCTACAACACCTTAAAAGACTTAGACTGTATTAGAGAACTAACATAACATCTGATAATCAGAGTGAGTTGCGGTCTTCATCAATTAATCCATGGCTGCCCACTTCATCATCAACTAACCAATACCTACAAACTTTATAAAAGCTAATGAAGATTTTTAATCCTTAATAAGAGTAATAAGGTGATGGTGTTCAGATTGAGTACGAAGAATAACTTAATATACGTTTTAATAATAGCTATAATATTGTTCTCAGTGATCACCACCTTCAACACCTCTATAGTTACTGAAGCTCAAGTAGTTAAAGGACCTAAATCAGATATCGTAATGATTAAAGCAGTACCTCTAGATCAGGCAGTAGCTGCTTTAAGAGCTGGAGATATAGACTACTATCTATTCGGGTTAAGACCTGCTCAGGCAGCTGCATTAGTTGGTGCTACAGATATTAAGCTATATAAAGCACCTGCAGGTATAAACAGCTTCATCCTTAACCCAGCACCAGACCCTAAAGGCTTAAACCCGTTCTCAATTAGGGAGGTTAGATTCGCTATAAACTACTTAATCAATAGGGATTACATAGTAACGACAGTACTTAAGGGCTTAGCAGCACCTATGTATTGTCAGGTCTCACCATACGACCCCGACTACACAGTAGTCTTCGACATCATAGCTAGGTACGAATTTAAATATAATCCAGCATTAGCTGATGAGATCATAAGTAAGGCGTTGAAGGATGCAGGTGCTGAGAAGGTAGGTGGTAAGTGGTTATATAAGGGGTCACCGATAAAGATCAAGTTTGTAATAAGGGTTGAAGATCATAGAAGGGTTTTAGGTGATATGCTTGCTTCAGAACTTGAGAAATTAGGGTTTGAAGTTGAGAGGCTATATATGACTTTTAGAGAGGCTATACCTACAGTATATAGTTCTAATCCTGCAGACTTTAAGTGGCATATATACACTGAGGGTTGGGGTAAGGGAGTTCCGGAGAAGTATGACTATACGACTGTGAATCAATTCTACGCACCATGGTATGGTTGGATGCCTGGATGGCAAGAACCGACATTCTGGAATTATAAGAATGATACTATAGATGAGTTAGGTAAGAAGATATATAGAGGTGAGTTTGCTTCTAAGGAGGAGAGGGACTCACTATATAGGAGAGCTACAGAATTAGGTATGTTAGAGGCTGTGAGGATATTTGTTGTAACGACTTTAGATTCCTATGCTGCTAGGGCTGAGGTCTCCGGACTTACTTTAGATTTAGGTGCTGGGTTACGAGCACCCTTCAACCTTAGAGAGGCTTATGTCCCTGATAAGAAAGTGTTGAAGGTAGGTCATCTATGGGTATGGACTGAAGGTACTGCTTGGAACCCGATAGGAGGTTTCGACGACGTATATAGTGTGGATATTTGGAGGGCTGTCTACGATCCTTGGACTTGGAGAGACCCGTTTAACGGACTACCAATACCGTTTAGAGTTACCTATACTGTTGAGACTGCAGGTCCTAAGGGGAGTTTAAACGTACCTAAGGATGCGTTTATATGGAATGCTACTTTGAGGAAGTGGGTTTATGTTGGTGAAGGGGTTAAAGCTACTAGTAAGGTAACGTTCGACCTCTCTAAATTCATTGGTAGTAAGTGGCATCACAACATAACGATTACGTGGGCTGACGTCCTATTCCCGATATACCATATCTACGACTTAGTATATAATGAGACTAAGGCATCTGTGGAGGGTGGTATAGCTTCAACTAATAAGGAAGTACTACCGATGTTTAAAGGATTTAGAATAGTTGGTGATAAGTATTTAGAAGTATATATTGATTACTGGCATTTCGATGAGAACTACATAGCTGAGATGGCCGTACCTCCAGGTTATGGAGCAGGTGGCTTCGCATCTAATCCTTGGGAAATAGTCTACGCTACCGACTTCCTAGTATTTGATGAGCATAAATACGGTTATTCAGAGAGTACAGCTGAGAAGTTAGGTGTTCCATGGCTTTCACTAGTTCTTAAATCACATGCTGAAGATATTAAGAAGAAGCTAACTGAGTTGAAGGATAAGAAGCTCGTTCCTGACACAGTCTTCACATTACCTGATGGTAAGAAGTTAATCACTACTGAAGAAGCTATTAAGAGGTATGAAGCAGTTATTAAGTGGATAGATACTTATGGTCATGCAGAGATAAGTAACGGTCCTTACTACGTCTACGTCTACGATCCAGCAAACCAGTATTGTGAGTTAAGAGCATTTAGAGATCCTACATACCCGTTCAGCCCTGGTACATGGTATTTCGGTATGCCTGAGTCAGTCAATATAGTTAGTGTAGGACTACCCACAGTAGTACCTGGAGGTGATGCTCAGGTAGTAATCGAACTTAAAGGCCCTACACCACTACATGTTAAGTACTTAATTAAGGATCCAGTAAGTGGTGAGGTAGTAACCTACGGGTTAGGGACTTCAGTAGCTCCGGATAGGTTCTTAATACAGTTAAGTTCAGAACTGACTTCGAAATTACGTCCTGGCGGGATATATGAGATCACAGTGATAGGTTATAGTGATAGGGTAGCGTTACTATCATCTGAGAAGCACTTCCTAAGCATACTCAACATACAGCCACTACAGGCAGGGATAGCTTCAGTAGCTGAGCAGTTAAGATCTGATATAGCTACACTAACTAAGCAAGTATCAACAGTTACTACACAGGTAGGTGGACTCTCAGCTACTCAGCAAGATATAATTAAGGCTTTAAACAATGCTACAGCGAGTATAACGACAGCTATATACGTACTGATAATACTTGTAATCGTAGATATAATAGTTACAGTCGTTGTTAGGAGGAAGTAATAAATAATTAAGTTTTTAACCTAAGATTATTTTTAATTTTATAAAAATTTTATAACTGAAGTGAGTCATCATCTTAGGTGATGTTAGATAGGTCTAGGGAGGTCGTTAGTAGTTAAGGGACTGACGTTGATAGCAGTACTTTACGGAGTGTTAATACTAACTGGTGTTATAATAGGGGTTACAGGACTTTCTGATATAGTACTCTACAATATAGTTGATGAGAGGTTAAGGATAATTAAGCAGCAATTAGCTATTAAAATTAAGGATCCTGAGCAACTTAATAGAGCTGTTGAGGAGTTAAAACAAGAGCTTATAAGAGCATATGATTTAGATAAGCCTTGGTATGCTAGAATACCTAGGATTATATATCAAATCATGGTTCTCGACTTAGGTACCTCCAGATCTACGTTATCTTTTAGTGGTAGTAATAAGGTTGCTGATATAATCCTTGAGAGAATACCTAACACTGTTTTAATGGTTACTACAGCAGTACTTATTAGTTCTTTGGTAGGCTTAGTTGTTGGGTTATGGAGTGCTACTAAGGTTGGTAGCCTCCTAGATAGGTTTACATCGTTAATCTCAGCAATCTCCTACTCACTACCGACATGGTGGTTCGGTATGGTAGTTATCTTAGTATTTGCGTATGAGTTAAGATTATTCCCAAGTGGTGGTATGACAACACCAGGCCTGACTATTACAGACCCGATAACTAGGTTTCTAGACCTCCTATGGCATTTATTCCTCCCAGTACTTACGTTATTCGTGGCTTTAGTTGGTTCTTGGATCTACGTAACTAGGTCTATAGTTATATCTATAACTAAGGAGGACTTCATAGTAGTTGGTAGAGCTAAGGGACTCCCTGAAAGAGTAATCCGTAATAGGTACTTACTCAGGAATTCAGCACCTCCAATACTTACAAACATGATTTTAGGGTTAGCAGGTTCTATAACCGGTGCTATACTTACTGAAGCAATATTTAACTGGCCAGGTATGGGTAGTCTGTACTACAACGCTATATTAAGTGCTGATATAAACATGATATTAGCGTTAACGTACATCTACACTTTAGTATATGTGGTAGCTAGGTTCATCCTTGAAGTACTTTACGTCGTGTTAGACCCTAGGGTGAGGTATTAATGAAGAAATTACTACGTAATGAATTACTACGTATCTTCCTATCAAGTAGTATTTCTAAGATAGGTATTATATTCCTAGCGATCATGATTATAGCTTCGGCATATGTAGTTATGTTCATGCCATTAGACTTCGGTTTAAGGTACTGGAACAACCCTACTTTCTGGGCTGACTACCCGAAGTTAGTACCGCCTGAATGGGTTAACATATTCTTAGGTAATAAGCTACTACGTCATACAATCCTAATCACTGAAAAGCCTACATTATCTCTGGAGGATACTAAACAATACATTCTAACATACTCACACGATACCGACCAATTACCTCAGACTATAGTGTTTAAGCTTAATAACATAACCTTCACCTACACACCGATAATAGAATTAAGTGTTAGAAGACCTGATGGTAGGGTTATTAACTTACTAGTAATTCAACCTCTAACTTCAGGGGTTAGTGAGAGAGTAGACTTAAGTGGTAGGTTAGAGGTAGCTGTTGCATTATCTAGGTTTCTTAAGGATGAATTTAACGTAAGTATCAGTGCTACTGAGGTAATTCAGAGGAAGTTAGAGTTTAAGATACTTATGGGTACTCCAGTAATTTCTAACGGTTATGTAGATTTCAAGACACTTAGAGGTAATTATATGTTTAATGTGTTTCTCAAGAGTGATGACCCGACAGCACGTATAGGTAGTGTAGAGGTAGTGATTTTCGGTTGGTGTTATGGTTTGATGGGTACTGACCACTTAGGTAGGGACTTATCTCAAGCATTACTTTACGGTTTCCCAGTAGCTCTGTTAATAGGTGTTGTTACGTCAGTGATTACAGCAGTTGTAGGTGCTTTAGCAGGTGTTGTTAGTGGTTACTATGGAGGGATTGTTGATGAAGTCATTCAGAGATTATGTGATGTTCTAAATAATATCCCATTACTTCCGTTACTGATATTCTTCATGTTCGTTATCAGAATGAATGAGGAGTTAAGGAGGACTGTCTCACCGTTAGCTGTCATAATCATAGTTTTAGTAGTCTTTAGTTGGGCTGGGATCGCAATCATAGTTAGGTCTATGGTATTATCAATAAAATCTCAGCAATTTATTGAGGCTTCAGTAGCTGTGGGGGCCTCTAGTATTAGGATAATGTTTAAACATATACTACCGCAGGTAGCACCCTTCATATTCGCTCAAATGATGTTCTTAACACCATCAGCAATACTTTCAGAGGCTGCATTAAGTCTACTAGGTTTGAGCGATCCATCAATACCTACATGGGGTCAGATACTTGAGTCAGCCTTCGCTAATCAAGCAATGTATTTAGGTCTTTGGTGGTGGATAGTACCTCCAGGACTACTAATTATGTATTCAGCAATAACATTCGTATTCATAGCTCAAGGGTTAGAACCTATAGTTGAACCTAGGTTAAGGAAGGTGTAGGATATGAGTAATAATTTATTAATGGGGGTTAGACTCTATGAGTTTATTAGATGTTAAGAACTTAAAGATTTACTACTTCACACTTAAAGGTGTTGTTAGAGCTGTTGATGATGTAAGCTTCAATGTTAGGGAGGGTGAGGTCTTAGGTATTGCTGGTGAGTCAGGTAGTGGTAAATCGACGTTAGGTTACGGATTAATGAGGTTAGTACCTCCGCCTGGGAGGATAGTTGGGGGGAATATAGTAGTTTCCGGGAGGGATATAGTATCTATGGATGAGGGAACTCTAAGACGAGAGATTAGATGGAAGGTCATCAGTATGATCTTTCAAGGGGCTTTAAACGCTTTAAACCCAGTATACACTATAGGTAAGCAGTTAGTTGAGCCTATAATTTTCCATGAGGATGTAAGTCTTAAGGAAGCTTATGAGAGGGCTGCAGAGATGGTTAAGTTAGTAGGTCTTAACGAGGATGTATTAAGACGTTATCCGCATGAGTTAAGTGGTGGTATGAAGCAGAGGGTGATGATAGCTATGGCTTTAATCTTAAGACCTAAGATAGTCATTGCTGATGAACCGACAACAGCTTTAGACGTAGTTATACAGGCTCAGATAATGAACTTATTCAAGAAGATAAAGAAGGAGTTAAACCAATCAATTATTTTCATAACACATGATTTAAGTCTAATAGCTGAGATAGCAGATAATGTAGCTGTGATGTATGCTGGGAAAATAGTTGAGTACGGTAACTCAGACAATGTATTCAACACACCAAAACATCCATATACTCAAGGACTTCTTAAGAGTATACCTAGGCTTAAGTCTAAGGAGAAACTCTCATGGATACCTGGAACACCACCAGACCTTAGAAACCCACCAGTTGGCTGTAGATTCCATCCTAGGTGTCCTTATGTTATGGATGTTTGTAGACGTGAGGAACCACCTATTAAGGATGTTGGTGGTAATCATTTAGTAGCCTGTTGGTTATATTAGGTGGGTACTATGGTTGATAAGATACTAATAGTTGAAGATTTAAGGAAGTACTACCCTATAAGGAGGTCGTTGAGTGAGATACTCATGTTTAAACGGGGTAGATATGTGAGGGCTGTGGATGGGGTTAGCTTCTACGTAAATGATGGTGAGGTATACTGTATTGTTGGGGAGTCAGGATGTGGTAAGACAACTACTGGTAGGTTAGTAACTAAGTTGATAGAACCTACAGGAGGTGTTATAAGGTATAAACCAAGTTCCGCTCTAGCGAGGATTAATAATGAGTTCGTGGTAGGTGGGTATGTAGACTATAGAAGACTACCTAAGAAGTATGTTAAGCTACTTAGGAGGGAAGTCCAGATAATATTTCAAGATCCTTACGGGTCTTTAGACCCTAGACAAACAATATATTCAATACTTGAGGAACCGTTAGTAATTCATGGAATAGGTAATGACCGTAAAGAACGTGAGGAGTTAATATTTAAAGTACTTGAGGATGTTAAGCTATCACCTCCTGAGGAGTTTATTAATAGATACCCGCATATGTTATCTGGAGGTCAGAGGCAGAGGGTTAACATAGCTAGAGCGTTGATATTAGGACCTAAGCTAGTAGTTGCTGATGAGCCAGTATCAATGTTGGATGTATCTGTTAGGGCAGAGATACTTCAGCTAATGATGGATCTAAAAATAAGTAGGGGGTTAACATACGTATTCATAACTCATGACTTAGCAGTAGCTAACTACATATGTGATAGGGTTGCTGTGATGTACTTAGGAAAGATAGTTGAGGAAGCTGATATGCTTAAATTAGTTAATGAGCCGTTACACCCATATACTAAAGCATTAATTAGTGCTGTTCCAGAACCTAACCCCTCTAACAGGTTTAAGATTAGAGAAGTACCTATAGTTGGTGAAGTTCCTAGTGCTGCTGCGGTCCCCCCAGGCTGTAGGTTCCATCCTAGGTGTCCTTATGTTATGGATGTTTGTAGACGTGAGGAACCACCTATTAAGGATGTTGGTGGTAATCATTTAGTAGCCTGTTGGTTATATTAACTATGAGGAGCTAGTTATAAAAATTAGGTACCCCCTAAATTAATGGTGTCTTAGTGAGTAAGGGCTTATCAGTAGGTATTGTCGGGTGGGGTGCTTACATCCCTAGATATAGGATAAAGGCTTTAGATATAGCTAGTTTGTGGGGTTTTGACCCGCAACTGGTTAAGTCGTTAAATATTGAGGAGAAGGCTGTAGCTAATGTTGATGAAGACGCTACTACGATGGGTTGGTATGCAGCACGTTCAGCTATTATTAGGGCAGGTATTGACGTAAATGAAATAGGTGCTATATTCGTAGGGACTGAGTCAAAACCCTACGCAGTCAAACCCTCAGCTACTATAATAGCTGATGCTCTAAACCTACCTAATAAGAAGTTAGCATCTGATTTAGAATTCGCGTGTAGGGCTGCTGGAGAAGCTATTAGGATATCATTAGGTCTAGTATCTAGTGGGATGGTTAAGTACTCATTAGTGGTAGGTTCAGATACTGCTCAGGCTAACCCCGGTGATGTGTTAGAACTTACAGCTGCTTCAGGTGCAGCAGCCTACGTGATTGGCCCTAAAGAAGGTAGTGTAGCGTACTTCGAAGGTTACTACACATTCATTAGTGATACACCTGATTTCTGGAGGAGGGATGGTTCACCATACCCACTACATGGTGAGATATTCACTGATGAACCGGCATACTTTACACATATAGTAAACGCTGTTAAGGGTTTAATGCGGGAGTACTCCTTCAAACCTGAAGATTTTGACTACGTAGTATTCCACCAACCGAACGGTAGGTTCCCGTTAAAAGTAGGTTTAGAGTTAGGATTTACTGAGGCTAAGATATTGCCGGGCTTACTAAACCCCTGGATAGGTAATACATATAATGCAGCTGCATTAATAGGATTAGCTAGGGTTCTTGAGGAGTCTAGACCTGGTCAGAGGATATTATTAGCTACGTTCGGGAGTGGTGCTGGTAGTGATGCATTCAGTTTAGTAGTTACTGATGAGGTGAAGTCTAAGGTGGATAAAGCGGTTAAGGTTATGGATATGTTGAGGAATAAGGTATATATCGACTACGGTAGGTATGTGAAGTTTAGAAAACTGCTGGTGAGGGTATAACATGAGTTCTAATAACGTATACTTAATTGCTTCATCTATGGTTAGGGTTGGTAGGTACTTCAGTAAGTCTTATAAGGATTTAGTAGTTGATGTAGTTAATGAGTTGTTCTCGTCAGTAGGTAGTATCGATATAGACTACTTAATAATTTCAAACGTATTTAGTGATTCAATACTTGAGCAACTAGATATCTCTACCATACTAACTCAGGAACTAGGACTAACGCCTAAGCCTGCATTAAGGGTTGAGACTGGAGAATCCAGCGGTTTAACAGCTATTACTCAAGGGTACTCACTAATTAAGTCCGGGATCGCTGATACAGTTCTTGTAGTAGGGGTTGAGAAGTGTAGTGAGTTCCCAACACCAACAATGAATAAACACTTCATTAAATTCTCAGATTATGAGGTAGAATCTATTTACGGGTTATCAGTAGTTAATGAGGCTGCATTACTTATGAAGATATACATGAGGAGATACGGGTATAGTAGGGAGGACTTAAGTAGTTGGTCTGTGAAGATGCATTCAAACGCTCTTAAGAACCCATACGCTCAGTTAAGATTCTTGATAAGTAAAGAACAGGTAGTTAGGAGTCAGGTAATTTCAGACCCTATAAGACTACTTGATATGTACCCAGTAGGTGATGGTGCTTCAGCAGTCCTCCTAAGTAGTAAGGAGGGTATCGTTAATAATGAGGCGTTAGAGGTAGTTGATATTGCTCAAGCGACGTCACAACCACTTAACTTAAGGGAAGACCTTCTATCCCTACCAGCTACTAAGATAGTATTTAATAAGTTATTGAGTAGGTCTAAGTTAGACCTTAATGACTTAGTAATTGAGGTTCATGACTCCTTCAGTATCTTAGGTTATTTAATACTTGAGGAGCTTGGATTAGTTGAGAAGGGTAAAGCACCATCAATTATAGATGATCTAGATAACGTTAACTTAAGTGGTGGGTTGAAAGCTAGGGGTCATCCAATAGGTGCTACAGGGGTTTACCAAGTAGCTGAGGTATTTAAGATAATGACTACTGGGTTAGGGGATATTAAGAGGGATAGTTGTTGGGGTTTAATACATAGTATGTCAGCAGTAGATAATAACTCTGTAGGTATTCTTGTAAGGAGGTGTAGTTGTTGAGGCTTTCAATACCTAGGTTTTGGAGGAAGAGGTTTGACTACTACTCAGTAAGGATTAGTGAGTGTTTAGATTGTGGTAGGAAGTTCTACCCTAGGAGGAGTATATGTCCTTACTGTAGGTCACGTAATGTTAAGGTAGTAACTTCTAGAGGTGTTGGTGAGGTATTAACCTACACTGTAAGCTACTATAGATTAGAAGGTTATGAAGAAGTCATACCTAAGGTTATAGCGTTGATAAAATTAGTTGAAGGTCCTGTATTAATTGGTGAGTTAGTTGATGTTGATATCTCTGAAGTTAGGGAGGGTTTGAAGGTTGAGGCAGTTCTAAGGAGGTTAAAATCTGAAGACCCTGCAGGACTGATTTATTACGGGATAAAGTTCAGACCTATAGTAGGTTAGGGTTATCTAATCCTGAATATACTCCCTAACTGCCTCGTAAACACTTTTAAACCTTCTGAAAAACCTTTAGAAGTTAACGCATCTAAAACTGCAGACCAATCAACTTTAATTACTATATATGATAACACTATAGTTAGTACTACATATATAGGTATTAACATTGTAAATTCAACTGCTACTTCCTTAATAGTATGTACGTAGAAAACTACTGCTGAGGTCATGACCACCTTACCGCTAAGTACTGCTATAAAGTACTTAATAATGCTGTATCTGGCTATACCAACCGGTATATAGAGTATATCGTCAGGTAGTGGTAATGATGCGAAGAGGAATATAGCTAAGAATAAACTCTTACCAGCAATCCTGTTAAAAACCTCTAAATTCTTTAAAGTCTTCTCTGAAAAACCTAATCTAACAATACCTCCTATAAAGTATATCACTAACTTACCTAAGGTCGCCCCTAACGCTGAAGCAAATGAAATCACTAACTTATTAGTTAAGTCTTGAATGAATAGAGAGTAAGTCATAATCACTGCTAAGTATGGTATAGCTACAAAAGGTATGGAATTAGCTATGAAGCTAATAATGAAAATACCTAAAACACTTAACGGCCACTCAAACAACCTCAATATATGAATCACTTTAACACCTCAATCAATATTAGGTAATTAGTTAATAAGTTAGTGGTGTTGGGGGATTACTAGGCTAAAGTACTTAGGTGAAGAGGTGATTAAGTGTTTAAACTGTGGTGAGTTAAGTTTTAAAGTAGTCTTTTATATTTACGAAGCACCACTAGTTGGTGAGGTATTAATAGAACATGGTTACTGTACATTATGTGATTTTAGGAGGTCTGATGTATCGGTAATTAATTCTGGGAAGCCTAAGATTATAAAGATTAAAGTTAAATCAGTTGATGACCTAAAAATAATAGTTATTAAATCTTCAAGTAGTTCTATAGAGATTCCCGAACTAGGTATAGAGATTAATCCTGGGATTGCAGCACCAGGTTATATAACAACCGTAGAAGGTATTTTAGAGAGGGTTCTAGATATTATACCATCAGATTGTGAATTAAGGAAGGAATGCTTAGATGAGGTTAACCTCATCAAGAACGCTATGAACGGATTAATAGAGTTTACATTAGTAATTAAAGATCCTCTAGGTAGGAGTGCGGTAATATATGAGGAAGGTAAAAATAATGTAATTATTGAAGAATATAGAGAATCACTGTAGGTAATAACAGCCCATACATGATTACTGTCGAGTATTTATCAGTTGGTACGAGTACATACTGCTTAACCCTGATAAGCAGGTATAAATATAAGTGATAAGCTAGTAATAGGAGTAAGTCTATGATGTTAAAAACTTTAAATTGTTGGGCTCTTGGGTTAATATCTTTATATGGAGTATAATCTTCTAATCTATTTTAACCTCAACACCGCCTCCTTTCTTCTCATGCTTCTCTATAACTACCTCTAAAACACCATTCCTATAGGTTGCTTTAGCAGTTTCAGGTTTTACTCTAGCGGGTAGTTTAACCTCTTTATAGTATTTCCTATTCGCGTTACTACCCTTAATTATTAAGGTGTCTTCAGTAGCTCTAACATTTATCTTCTCTTTCTCAACACCGGGCATCTCAGCTACTACCTTAACTTTATCATCCTCCTCAATAACATCGACTAGAGGCTCCATCTCCTCAACTATCCTAGGCTTAATCCCTACCCTCTTAACATTACCGAATTCCTCAATCTTAGGCTTACCATCAGGACCTATAGTTATTCTAAACCCGTATACGTAAGGTCTAACCCGTCCATACTCACCACTAAAAGATTTCATTATATCTTCGAACTCTTCCTCAAACTCCCTCACGAGCTCATCAAATATATCAAAGATACTCCTTCTCCTTCTTCTCTCACCCATACATAATCCCAAATTAAGTAGTGATAGTGATTTAATAAGTTTTACAACTGAAAGCCCGTTCTTTAGGGTGGAGAGGAGGTCAGATTTTATTATGAAGTTAGTAGTAGGATGCGAATACTACCATGTCTACTTCCTTAGCTGATGTCTTCACTACATCAACTATGTCGGGGTCTACGTACGATACCTTAATGATGTTTTCTATACGTTCTAAATCTAAACACTCTAGGTTTATGGTGTGTAAGGTCTTAGACTTCTCATCAATATAGCATTTCTTAATGATGTCATATATGAATGTGTACTGAGTTCTAACTCTAGGGCCTAAAGGTGTGGAAAGATGTGAAAACCACATCCTCAAACCCTATAGAGTTGGTAAGAGGTGGTTAAAAACCTTAAGTGTGGACGTCATTAGTGTTAGAATTTTTATTAAATCTACATAGTATTTTAATGAATGGTGTGGTTATGGCTGTTGACGTCTATATAGTTTTTAGGCATGGGAATGTATTAGGTGATGAGATCTTAAGAAGGTTTTGGGATGCAGCTATAAAGGTATTTAAGGAGTATGGTATTGAGGTTTATATCATGCCGTTACTAACTAATGAGAAGGATAAGGGGGTCTCAGTGATTATTAACGGTTTTGAGGTAAGCCTTAATAGTTTAGTAACTGTTGATGAAGCTGTTGATTTAATACTGACATACTCAACAGTTGAAGGTGATGTAAGTCCTGCATATGCTTTAGGGATATATATTGATAGGGATGATTCACTAGACAACGTTGTTACTATCTAATAACTCCTTAATACTTAACTCCCTCCAAATACCTAAACGTCCTTTAAGTACTACACCGGCATCCTTTAAACTACCTAAGTAATATTCTAAATCTTCATCAACCCTCCCTAATAACCCGTACTTCTCATGAATTACTTTATAACTAATTAACTCTACATTAAACATCCCTAACTTATTAACATCTAATAATAATCGATTCACGTACTCACCCTTAAAACTAATGTAGGGCCTCCTAATAGACGTTATCGAGTAAACTATTGCGTAATTCGTTAATTCCTTCATAAAGTATCTTAACGGAATCACAACTATAGTATGTGGGATTAAGTTCTTCTTACCTACGTAAACAACTGTGTAGTTATCTACATTACATCGTGTTAATGCTATATTAATTAGCAAACCTACATAGTCCAACTTAGATATTAAACCCTCCTTAATATCTGATGGTAAGTCCGTCTTGTTTATAAAGTATGGTAGTGGTAATGTATTCACTAAAGTACCGTAATGTAGGACCCCATATCTAAGAAGTTTTAACTCTTTATCCCTTAACTTAATAGTGCTAATCACGTCGTAGTTTCTTTTAACACCTACTAAAGACTTTAAACTTCTATATATACTACAGAAGAATTTCCTAGGTATGATACCTCCTTGAGATAGTTCCTGAAACCAGTTCCTCTGTAGTTCTACACCCATAGATACCTTGCTATCGTAGGTAGTCTCACTACCTATGTATATGGTATCTGGTTTAAAGTATACTGTATTATCTGTGGTAATACTCTCCTTAACCAACATAGGGATTTTATCAACTTCTAAATTACTTACCCTAATACCACTTAGTAAACTCCCATCACTCCATATATCAACTATTATCGTCTCATCAACTGTTAATTTCCTTGAGATAGAGGCTAGTGTTGATAAGCTCTCACCTAAGTATACTACATCTATCATTCTTCCTCTTCTCCTTCCTCTTCAACCTCTTCAGCTTCTTCGTACTTCTCTACTTTGAATTTAAACTTCTTAAGATATTTATGACTTCTTAAATGATATACTAAATCTCTAGATGTGAAGAATGTGAGGAGGTTTTCCCTCACTTTAGAAGTTTGCCTACCCTCAGGGCAAAACTCATCAATGTTCTCACATATAGGGCATAAGATTAACTTAGTGACCTCATCTACACAAGTAATTACCTCAATACCATCAACTATTAACTTCTTCCTAACCCATCTAGGCTCCCAGAATAAAGACAATAGATAATCACCATATAGACCTAACTAAAATTTAAACATCCTACTATAATACCTGACCGTACCTACCGTCCTTCTCTAACTGATTAATTTTATACATAATTGCATTCCTAATAAACTCACTCCTACTCCTAAATTTATAATGCTTTATTAGATAATCAATCTTCGCTAATGTATTACAGTCAAGCTTTATTGATAAAGTCCTTGAAGGACCTTGAATCTTATCAAATAATAAGCTCTCATTCATAACATACACCTACGTTAAAGCAGTGACAATAAAGTTAATAACTCTTACTCTCTAGTAATTCCTAAATGATTAACCATTTATATCTACAATTAGTAGGGATAAGTGAATTACTTGAGGAGTTAATTAAGCATTAAGACTCATCAATTATTAAAGACAGTACCTAAGAAGTACTATACACAATCACTAAGTTTGATAGACCTCGTCTTAATAAGTAGTACCTTTTTTATGTATTTTTATTTGTAGGGTTTTAAGTGGGTACTATGGAGGAAGCTATTACCGCTATCGTTAGGTATTTAGTCATTAAGAAGTTGATTAATGATGTAGTAGCATTAGTAGCTATTAAGGAGTATTTAATTGATGGTGAGTCTCCAAGCGTTATAGCGTTTAAGTATAGGACTAGTAAGTTCAAGGTTCGAGGACATATCCAGAGAGTTATAGATAAGGCAGGGAATTATAGAGTAGCTACTAAGGTTGTTGAGGTAGTATATCCCCATATAGCGTCTATAGAGCCTGTGATGTTAAGGAGTGGTGGTAGGGTGTTATGTATGTTATGTAATACTTATCTAAGAGCTTCTGATGCAGAGTCGCATCTTAGGAAGAAGCATAAGGAATTCATCAATAATATAATCCGTAACATTACCAACATAGTAATCTCCAGAGTTAGAAACCCTTAAGGCTGTTACCTTTCAGTTCTATTTTAGATATTCTACACCTTACATCTTCTATTAGAGATTTAGGTATTTATTCAGTTCTATCATTTTAATTTTTCTTAATCTGATTTTTAAATTTTTGTTGTCATGCATTTCATTAATGTGATTTACTTGGTGGTTTTCTTGAAGAGCCACACTGTTAATAAGAGTAGCTTTACGTCCTCGTTAGATGTATTAAAACCTGCCGTGATAGTTACATAGCTTATTTTTAGCCTACAACTAGGGTACATACCCAAATGTTTATAAACACGCTAGGCAGCAATAACTACATGGTTGGTGCTGAGTCCCAAGACCTGTGGCTGAACCGCAGTGCGTGGCTTAGCACTGTGCCGTGATGAACTCGAGGGTGGTCTTGAAAACTCTGAAACACCATAAACAACCACTCTTGGGTGAACGGCTTATGTAGCATGGGTGGAGCTAACGAATCCGTAGTGAGGCTCAACTAACAGAAACACGAGTACCGTTATCGGGGAATGCTTAATTTATAAGCTTAATACTTGATTCTATATTATCGTTATAGGGGATTAAGTAATAAGTGGTGCTGGACTCTTTAAAGAGTTAAACGTATTCGTACCTAAGGGTAATCCGTCAGTTAAGATAGCCTTAGTGTACCCAAGTACTTATCAAGCATCGATAACTAACTTATTCACCCATATAGCTTACTACTACTTAAACTCATATGATGATGTATTAGTTGATCGGTTTACTATGGATAACCCCATCAGCGGTTCTTTAACATCCTTAAACTTAAGGAAATTCGATATAGTCTTAATGAGTTTAAGTTATGAATTCGACTATATCAACGCTATTAAAATCCTCTTACTAAATAATATACCGGTAGTTAACGACCGTGGTAGGAGACCTATAATCATAGCTGGTGGTCCAGCAGTTTCTGCAAACCCCTTACCACTCTCTAAATTCTTCGACGGTATAGTTATAGGTGAGGGTGAGGAAGTTCTTAAGTTATTAATGGATTCTACAGGATTACTACATAGTAAGGACTTATTCCTAGAGAATTTAGCTAGTAAGGGTCTCTACATACCGTTACTTCATGATGGTAGTAAGATTAAGAAGTCTTATGTAGTTGATCTAGATAGTTCCTACTACCCAGAATATCAGATACAGTCGTTAATTATTGAGCCAGTATTCGGCAGAGGGTACATCATGGAGATTTCTAGAGGATGTAAGCACTTATGTTCATTCTGTATGGAGGCATTTATATCATACCCGTATAGGGTGAGGAGTTATGAAAAGATAATGGAGAGTGTGGGTAAGGGTTTAGAAGTTAATAAGGTTGATAGAGTTGTATTCTACTCACTTTCATTCTTTGACCATCACTCAGCAGATAGGATATTAGAAACACTCTTAGAAAGAGGTATAAGGTTTAGCATACCTTCAGTAAGAGCAGATACTCTAAATGAGTATAGGGTTGACTTGATAAGACGTGGAGGTCAGAAAACACTTACGTTAGCTCCGGAAACACATAGTGATAAGTTAAGATGTGTTATTAGGAAGTATATTAGTGATGAGTTAGTTTCTAGGTTAATAGATTACGGTATTAAGTTAGGTATGGAGGTTAAACTATATTATATGGTAGGTATACCATTCGAAGATGATGAGGATATAAACCAATTAGTTAAATTCCTTAGAGGCCTAATACCAATTCTAGATAAGAGTAGGTTTAGGAGGAGGGTTAGAGTAGTTATAAATCCATTAATACCTAAGGCGAACACACCTATGCAGTTCTTCGGATTAATTAATAAGAAGGAGTATATGCATAGAGTTAGACTTATCAGGAAAGGACTTCCTGGCAGGTATTTCAGAGTTGAAGCATTAAGCCATAACTTAGCATATATGCAAGCAACTATGAGTTTAGGTGATGTGAAACTAGGTGATGTATTATTAAGATACGTTAGTGAAGCATATGTTAATGAGGAATTACATCTCTCAAGCTATAAATACCTACTTAAGTCCTTAGGTATTGATACTGATTACGTATTTAAACCTAGGAACCCATCAGAAATACTTCCTTGGGAATTCATAGATTTAGGTTTAAATATAAGGGGTTTTAACATCATTAAGTAGTACGTCATTTGTTGTAGTTAAGTTTATATATTTATACTGTCACACTTCTAAGGTGTGGGCTTGTCGATGAGTAATGTATCTAGGTTCATAGCCCGTAGGGTTGAGTTGATGAGGTCTTCAGAGATTAGAGAGTTGCTTAAGATCGTCGGTAGTAGGAAGGTGATTAGTCTTGCTGGAGGACTCCCAGACCCGCAGACATTCCCTAAAGAGGAGTTAGTCAGGATATGTAGTAAGGTGTTGATGGAGCGTGGGGATAGTGCTCTTCAGTACAGTCCTACTAAGGGGGTAGATGAATTCAGGTATGAGTTAATTAAGTTCTTAAGTAATAAAGGTGTGAAGGTGTCTAAGGATGATGATTTGATAGTAACTACAGGTAGTCAACAAGCACTTCATATAATTGCTTTAACGTTGATAGACCCTAAGGATTACGTAGTTATGGAGCTCCCATCATATCTAGGAGCTATTAATGCCTTCAGACTTAGTGAGCCGAACTTTATCGGTATACCGTTAGATGATGACGGTATGAATACGGATATCCTCGAAGTAAGGTTGAGGAGGTTATATGCTGAGGGTAAGAAAGTAAAGCTATTATATACTATACCTATAGCTCATAACCCAGCTGGGGTTACTATGAGTTTAGATAGGAGGAAGCATTTAGTAGAGCTAGCTGAGAAATACGATTTCCTAATAGTTGAGGACGACCCCTATAGTTCATTCACCTACGAACCTACAGATACTACACCATTAAAGAGTTTAAGTAGTAGTGGTAGGGTTATATATGTAAGTACGTTAAGTAAGATACTCTCTCCAGGCTTTAGAATAGGTTGGATAGTAGCTCATAACGATATAGTGAAGGAGTTTGAGAAGTGTAAGCAATCTCTAGACTTACACACACCGACATTCACTCAATACCTCTCAGCAGAGGCTTTAAGGACCGGTATAGTTAACTCAGTCATTGAGAAGGCTAAGGCCATATACAAACGTAAGAAAGACGTTATGTTAGAGGCTTTAGAGGATTATATGGTGCCTGGGTGTTGGTGGTCTAGACCGGTTGGTGGTCTGTTCGTAATGCTTAGACTACCTAGGGAAGATATGAATACCTCAGAGATGTTATTAGATGCTATAGAGGCTGGAGTAGCTTATGTACCAGGGGCATCCTTCTACGTTGATGGGAGTGGGGCTAACACTATGAGACTTAACTTTAGTTATCCGAAGGAGGAGCAGATAGTTGAAGGTATTAAGATATTAAGTAATGTTATTAAATCACGTCTTCAATAACTTACTAACTACTATCACTCTCCAAAAGTGGAACATACTGTTAAGTGCTTTATCGTAATCATCTACGATACTGATTAAATTCTTTAAATTACCTAAATCATTCTTAAGAATGTTTACACTAGTATTTAAGTCACCGTAATTTAATATCTTCAACCTGACATTACTAGTTATGAGGTTTAGACATAGTAAGTTAGTTAGTTGTTTAGGGATTGTGGGGGGTATGAGGATTAACCCACGATCCTTAACATGTTTAGAAGCTCTAGATATGAGGTAACTACTTAAAGTTAGTACTAACACAACGTCGTAGTATTCCTTACTAATATTATCGTAATTTGCTACGTAAACACCTACTTCAGCTATCTTCTGTAGGAATTTATGACTATGATAACATACTATGTAAGCATTACATAGTTTACTAATAGACTTAGTAATTACGTAGGAAGTAGGCCCACACCCCAATATTAAAACTTCCTTACCCTTAACATACCTAATTAAATCCTGAATATATGAGAGCTCAGCATAGACGAGTACTTCAGGGTTTTGGATATAGTATTCACTAATAGGTATTAACACATTATGAGGAAGTACTGCGTATTCAGTAAGTATGCCGTCGAAATCAACCCCGCCTATGCTGTCATACCTAGGTAATAGTAGGAAGTACTTACCAATTAAATTACTATCTAAGTCTCTACCAACATCAATTACTCTGACAATACCTAAAGACCCTAAAATCCTACCAACTTCGATGGGGATCATACCTAAGGATACTGCCCTCTCAATATGTGTGATTCCTGCTAATACTGTCTTACCTAGGATATAGCCTTGTCTTATGTAGGGTCTTAAAACATCTACAACCTTAACAGAACCATCCCATAAAACCCCCTTCACTGTCAATCACTAATATATCTTTTAATGATTAAATATAATATTATTGTAAGCTTTAGTAATTAGGGTATTAGTAAGTGAGTGAGTATAAACCGTTACTTGCTACTGGGGAGTTAGTTAAGGACTACACACCATTGTTTCAATATATTAAAACAGCTGTGGAGATGGGTAGAGATAAAGCTAAGGAGGAGGTCATCATTAAGAATTCAGACCTAGAGAAGGTGAGGGAGTTAGCTAGCACGACTAAATTATCTCTACCTGACCTAATAAATAGGTTGTCTGATTATGTAAGACATCGTATAGACCCTGAAGTTGCTGTTAAGGCATTAGCTAAATACTTAGGTCGTGAAGTATCTGAAGAATATGCAGTCCTCTACTATTCTAGATTAATTGCTTGTTGGGCTATTGAAGCAGCTACGACTTTAAACATGGTGAAGATCTCCGGTAGAGCCGCTAACTTAATTTAATGTTACTTAATGAATTCTCATCAAGTTTGTAAAGTGTCGTTATTAAGTATATAGTTGACGTAATTCTTGAGATCGCTATATAGGATGGTTTGAAATACTTCATCTCAGTAGTGTAGATCTTCGTTGGTGTTCCGGACTGAGTGAAGAGGTCGTAGACTTCATAGCCTAGAGGACCCCACACACTCCGTGCTGTATCAACTAGTAATTTGTAGAGGAGTGCTTCAGAAACCTTACTAGAGTTCCAGTTAGGTAGTACGAATGAATATACAGTACCTTGTGAGGTGGTATACCTATAGATCTTAACGTGCTCACCACCACCTAAGGCTATCTCCTTATCTATATCGACACCAGCTATTCTGAACATTGCGGAGATAGCTTTAGCACCATCAGCTCCTAAGAAGATCGGTGTCCCATCAGGTCTTGAGAGGACTAGAGGTCCTGGATATACCCTCTTACTAGTATCATCAACTATGAAGAACTCGTAAGTAGCTACGTATAACTTATCAGGAGGTATCTTAAAATATTTCAGCAAGGTATTTACGGCTGAATCCTCATCACTAGTTAACGCTTTTGCTAGTAGGTGTATTTGCGTGAAGTTTAATGTTGACCCATCAGCTAGTGAGGCTCTCTCACCAACCACTGAGATCCAGTAGCCGTAATCCCACCAAGCAACAATTACAGCATCTCTATCTGTGTTGTTCTTAATCCAGTTTAAAGTATTTATCCATGATGGAATATTTAGATTTAAACCAACTCCAGACTCTATAATTGTCGGTACTACTGACCTATACGGAGGTACCCACACATACAGTCCTTGAAGTATGACGGAGATTACGTAGATGGTTAGTAAGGTTATGGCTAAGATCTTAGAGAACCACCCAGTCTTACTCTTAATGAATATCTTGGGTGTTAGTAGTTCTCCGAGAACACATCCTGAAACTAGAGCTACTACTAAGTTACTGTATGAGAAGAAGTAGGCTACGTTTGAAGTAGCTACTACAGAGATTATCAGTAAGAACATCATGAAGAGTTGGTTAAGGTCTTTACGTACTAACACCTTATACATCATGTAGGGAATACATACTAAGGAGATTACCAATGGAGCACCACCTAAGTATATGAACTCTGACGGTGTAGCACTTCTATATTGAGCTATAGTACCTGTTAATACTCCCGCTATACTTCCTAAACCCATAGCTGCTAACCCCTTACCACCTATCCCTACAAAACCTGTGGTTAACGCTACTATACCTAAAGACCCGAATAAAGCTAAGACTATGAAGTAGATAAGCCTCGGTCTATACAGCTTAGAATTCCTTCTAATAACCCCTAACTTAGGTAGGTAGAAGATGGTGAGAGCTATGACTAATACTATAGTACCTAGCGGGATCATTAAACCAGCATTCCTTATTAAGTATTCATATCCGTTGTAATACGATGGTGTAAGTAGTATAAATAGTGTTAAAGGCAAGATCTCATAAATCCAGAGTTTAAAATACTTCATATCCATATTACCTACTATTAACGGTGTTAACACATACTGTAGGAATATAGCTGCTAAGACTAAGTTAAATCCTGCCCAACTAATAGCTGAGACCCCTAATACCACACCACATAGTAGTGCAGAAATCGTAGAACCCCTTCTAAATGCCCTCACATGGAGATATATAGCCGGGAATATGAAGGCAAGACCTAGAACGTACTTAACCGTGAAACCAGCTACCTGCCTATCAATAAACATTAATGATGCTGTTAATGATGCTATAGTAGCTGGTAGTGGGCCGTAGAGTTCACGAACTGTTAAGTATATACCTACAACACTAACTATGTATAGTAATATGGGTAGGTAGACAAGCCATTCGTAAATGGTTAGTGATGGATTTACAGCATGTGCTATGTAGTAGGTGAGTAATGAGATGTAAGGAAGTGCTGGTAGTTCAGTAGTGGGGATATCCCTACCGTAGGGGTACCAGAATATCTTAGTTACCGGGTTCTCACTAGTTAATGACATATAGTATGTAAGACCGTTCTCATATAACTTACTAACTATCCAATAGTTTAGGAACGGATCCATCTCATAAAGTGTAGGGCCGTAACCATATTTCAACGCGTTATAAACTGGTTGTAGTCTAAGGTAGGATCCAACAGCTAACGATAAGATAAGTATAAATATACATGCTACCTCTATTAGGAGTGTTTTATATTGCTTAACATCCCTAGACATATCACCAACCATCAACAACTATAGTTTTTAACGTTTTAAATCTTAGATTTAGTCCATTCTGTAATGTAGGAGATAGGTATATGGACTAACTACGTATATGAGGACTTCATAAACATCACATTAACGTAATACCTAGGTAATACTTTTTTAAGTAGTGTTTTGGTGACTCATTATGAGTAGTACTTAAATTACGTAACAGGGTTAATCATTTAGGAAGTAGTTCTTATGGTCGGTATCAGCGAGTCTATAGTGCTTGACCTCCTCTACAAGTATGGGGAGAAAGCATATTTAGTGTTGAAGACAGCTTATGAGTTATATAAGGTGAATGTTATTGATGGTAGGAAAGTTCTTGGGGATTTCGACTTTAAATCATTAGTTAGTAAGTTACGTGAGAAAGGTTTTAACTATAACCCTAATCAATTACTTAGAATTATGGAGAGGGATTTCGGTGTTATAGAAACTACTTATAGGTCATCTAATCAGAGGTGGTGGAGGTTTACAGACCCTACAGCTATTTCTAAAGCTTTAGATATTTATGAGGGTAGGTATGAAGACTCTTTAGATAACGACCCTGAAGTAACTCTACTTAAACTTCAGGTGGAGGTTGTTGACATAGACGGCATATTAAACTTCATATCCGAACTCTCGGCTAAGAACTCATTAACAGTTAGTGATAAGAGTAAGTTGAAACAGATGTTATTTAACGATATACCTATAGTTGTGAAACTCTTCAAAGAGACTCAAAATTATGAGAATTACTTTAAAGATTTTAATAGTAAAGTTAGGTTAATGTTTAAGTACTTAAACATACTTATTAAGAAGTTTAAAGGTATAAATATCGATTTAGACGTTAATGAGAAGGAAGAACAGTATCGTAGGGATTCCCTAGCTAGATTAGATATGTTAAGTAGTAAGTCTTAACTCCCTAGATAGTGTGTGGAGTCTATTAAGCATATAGCTAATGACTTCCTTAAGAACCTCCTCATTATTATACCCAGCAACTATCTGTCTTAACTCATCAACTCTAAACCCTTTTAAACTCTCAACTTCCTCAATCAGCTTAGGTAAAGCCCTTACAATATTATCAACTATAGTTATTGATGCAGCTCTCGAAGTTCTTGATAAGGGGTTTAGATCTATGGCTATGACGGTCTTACCTAACCTCCTAAGAGCTTCAGTCCTATCCCCATCCTCTAACGGCACTAACACAGTATCGGCCTTATAGATACCTCTTAAACTAACTTTACGTCTCTCACTATGGATTTCAGGTATAGTGGTTAGGACGTCCCCCTCCACACCTAAAACTTCATCAGCTCCGTAAGATCTTA
>JAJHRE010000005.1 GCA_020832985.1 Desulfurococcaceae archaeon
TTAGAGGTGGGTGGAGAGCTGGTTTTCAAGTAGCTTTAGGACATACATTATTTGAGTTACCCTACGTAGTACTACTCACAACACTCTACGCTAACTTAATTAATCTACTAGAGTTACCAGTAGTTAAATACTTACTAACTACTACGGTAGTTATCTTCTGCTTCTTCTTCGCATACTTACTAATAAATGATGCAGTTAGTATTGGGGGTAGTAGGGAGAGGTTAGGGAATACTAAATTCTCTAATATTAGGAATCCATTACTTATCGGTATAATCCTAACAGGGCTTAACCCATTCTTCCTGATATGGTGGGCAACCATAGGTCTACCACTTATAGAGGGTGTGTATAGGTATGGTGTAGTGTTAGGGTTAGTGATTATGTATTCATCACATGTGTGGATGGATTATATATGGTTATCATTACTAGCATATACATCTTCTAAGGGTGTTAAGTACTTAAGCTTGAAGGGTTATAAGATACTACTAATAATACTTGCATTAGTGTTGGTTGTATTCGCTATAAATACTATGTTTAAAACATTCTTAAACATCCCTATAATACCGTTATAACTAACTTAAACATGCTAACACCTTAAGTATATCTGTACGTGTTATAATCCCTACAGGCTTATCACTAACTACTACTATAACCCTACCAGTGTTATACTTATTCATCTTATTAACGATCTCAGCAACTTCCTCCTCAGGTGATACTGTAACTACATTAGTCCTCATATACTTAGATACTGGAGCTTCCCCATCATCATTTAAATACGCTTTAATAACATCAGCACTCGTTATCAAACCTAATAATCTACCATCACCATCAACTACTGGTAAACCTCTAATATTCTCTACAGCTAATATCTTAGCAACCTCATTAACAGTATGGTTAGCATCAATAGTGATTAACTTACGTGAGTTAATAATATCTTTAGCAGTTATCTTAGGGAGACTTACTAAACTCTCAACCTCTACAACTACCTCACCCTTATAAGTATTAATTAGTAGTATTGAACCGCTTAACACTAACCTATAAGTTGGTAGTGGCCCAACTCTAATCCTATCACCAACTCTAATCCTATCTATATCACCAACTAACTTAAGTATAGCCTTAGTAGAGTATGGGTTAGATACATCTATGAATTCAACATCTAATACATACACATCTAACTCCTCACTATCTTTACGTATCCTAGCGTACGGTGTCGGCATCTCTAATGAGGTCCTTAAGTAGCTATAAGCCTTACTAGTAGGTTTATAACCTCCTCTAGGTCCTGTCTTACTCTCAATAAGACCTAAGGACTTAAGACTTAAGATAACGTTCCTTATAGTCCCGTCATCCTTACCTAACTCCTTAGCTATATCAGTACTCTTAACTAGTCTTTGAGTTTTATCATATAGTTTAACCAAAGCTCTTAAGATCTCCCTCTGAGTGAATGATAGCCCCTCCATACCCTATCACTACCATATGATAATTCTAGATGC
The DNA here is from genome assembly GCA_020832985.1 of Desulfurococcaceae archaeon. Classification (GTDB taxonomy): domain Archaea; phylum Thermoproteota; class Thermoprotei_A; order Sulfolobales; family NBVN01; genus CAZZLT01. The sequence goes on from JAJHRE010000005.1 coordinate 1,488, forward strand.
TATTTAAGAATTTTGTTAATCACATTCTTAGGTATGTTGAAGAGTATCTTAGCAACCTCCCTGATATACCCATCTGAAGGTACAGCCTTAGGTATACCTACATTTAAAGAGAGGAGTTGCTTATTTATCTCCTTCATCATCTTATTCTTTATAACCCCATTAGCTATATCTGAGGATATCTTAATAGCTATGAAGAATTTAGTAAACCTCCTTACAGTCTCTATATACTCCGGAAACACGTTTGATACGTTCTTTAACACCTTAACTACGTATTCATGACTTACGAAGTCTAAGTAGTAGAGTACCATAGCTAATCTAAGAACTTTAGCTATATCTGACTCACTCACATCCCTACCTAATAACTGCTTAATCCTCTCCTTCATAGAGATAGTATCATCACCTTCTAAGACCTTTAAAACCTCATCATATACTACCTCATTACTGAATAACTTATTAAATTTCTCAGGGTAGTCTTGATGAATACCTAAACCTCTAGTCCCGACAACATATAATGAGATTAACTCCTTCTCATAAATATCTGGAGGGTTTGAAATACCTCTAAACGGTTCAACACCATTAGATTTAAGAGCTTCCTTCAAAACATTTATAGCTAATTCTCTAGAAGGGTCTTCCACCACCATCAAATTACTTAAAGCATCTACGTATGCCTTAACCCTCTTCCTCTTCAGACTCAACCCACATCACATCTCTAATACTGAAGTCTACAACATAATTATTAATAACGTTTATTAAGGTATAGTACTCTTCACTTGTTAGGTGTGTTGAAGTTGATTAGAAGTGATCTTGAGAAGATGTATGTAGTTAAGGAAGGTTCTAAGAAGTACTTAGTAGAGATTAGGAAGTGCCCTACAGGTAAGACATACGTAGTAGTACATAGGAATATGAGTATGACTTACGTTAAAGGTGATGAGGTTAAGGAGTGGTCTCACGATACGAGTAAGGCTGAGGAGGTAGATTTTAAGTCATTACCAACACATATTAGGAGTGTAATTTCCTTAAACTTAAGGAAGCTTTAGTCTAAGTAGGGTAGTGAGGTTGTAGGAAGCGTGATGAGTTGATTAAAGAGATAGTAATTCCTAAAGTAGTTGTAGATGTTTTCAATTCTTTAGTAGATATAGCTAATGTAGAGTTAGTAGGTCTACTACTCGGTAGTATTAGATACGATTCAGTCTACGTTGAGGAACTAGTCATAGGTGAGAACATAGACTACTCATCAACATCCTTTAGATTAGACCCTCACGCGATCATAGCTGCTTACGATTTAGCGAAGATGTTAAGCTTAGATATAGTAGCTCTGATACACTCACACCCAGCACCACCATACCCTAGCCCTAAGGATTTAGCCGGTATGAGGTTATGGCCTATCCCTTGGGTTATAGTAGATAGTATCACCCGTGAGGTTAGGGTCTGGGCATTAGATAAAGGTTTAGTAGAGGTTAAGTTAGTAATTACTTAGCCGAAGTCATATAATGCTTAAAAGACTTTATTCATACTTTAAGATTAGGTGGTATGATGGTTAATATGTCGTTAATGAAGCTTAAGTTGAGTATGTACAGTACTATAGCTTTAGTAATAGGTTTAAGTACCTTAATACTTACAGCTATATTCTATGTAGTAACCCCTACAACTGATGTAGCTGTGATAATTTGGGGTTCCTTACTATTCATAGTAATTATCCATATAATCCAGTGGTTGTTAGGGCCTAAGATAATTGAAGCTGTCTACAGGGTTAGACCTGTCGGTGTTGAGGATTCATGGCTTGTTGAGGCTGTCCGTAGGATTGCTGAGGCTAGCGGTTTAAGTAGAGCACCTAAAGTAATGATAGCTAATGTAGATGTACCTAACGCATTCGCTTACGGGAACGTACTCACAGGTTATAAAGTAGCTGTGACTAAGGGTTTAATCAACAACTTACCTAGGGATGAGGTCGAGGCTGTCTTAGCTCACGAGGTAGGACATATAAAACATAAGGATGTTGAGGTCATGATGGTCATAAGCATACTACCAGCCCTAATCTACTGGTTAGGTCAGGTATTAATTAGGTATGGATTCATATCAAGTATCGCTGGTGGGAGGAGGAATGAGAGGGGGTCACAGTCCTTACTACTAGTAGGTATGGGGTTCGGATTAGTAGTTATAAGCTTTATATTCAACTTATTCGTCCTATACTTAAGTAGGTTAAGAGAGTATTACTCAGATAGTCATGCAGCAACTACTGTTCCAGGAGGTGCTCTAAAACTTCAGAGGGCTTTAGCTAGGATTATAGTTGTTTCAGAGGGTTTAAGGAGGGTTGGTAGTAGGAGTATTACCGAGGTTAGTAAGTTTAAGGCATTACTAATAACAGATCCTGAGTTGAGGGTGGGTGGTAGGAGGTTTCATAATATTGATGAGGTTGTAGAATATATAAAGAGTTTGAAGAGTTTAACACCTTTAGAGATATTCTCAACACATCCAGACCCTGCGAAAAGGTTGAGGTTCTTAGATAAGTTTAAGAGCATTTAGGTATTAAAGCTTTACTACTCCTACTATCTAGGGGACCCCCTATTGTCACGTCATGTAAAGCCTAAGTTATTCGTAACTAGGGAGGTATTCCCTGAGGTAATTAAGAGGTTAGAAGATTACTATGACATCGAGGTTTGGGATAGATTTACTAATCCACCCCCGAATGTGTTGGAGAGTAGGGTACGTGAGTATGATGCGTTACTCACTATGGTTGGTGATAGGATAACATGTAGTATGTTAAGTAATGCTAAGAACCTAAGGATAATCTCTCAAATGATTGTAGGATATGATAACATAGATGTTGAGTGTGCTACTAGGTTAGGGATTTACGTTACTAACGCACCAGGTATAATCTCTGAAGCAACTGCAGACTTCACATGGGCTTTAATCCTAGCTACTGCTAGGAGGGTTGTTGAAGCTGATAACTACGTTAGGTGGGGCGAGTGGTTTAGGGATAGGACTCCATGGCATCCGTTGATGTTCTTAGGTACCTTAGTATACGGTAAGACCTTAGGAATCATAGGTTTCGGAGCTATAGGTAAGGCCGTAGCTAGGAGGGCTAAGGGATTCGGTATGAAGATACTCTACTACGACATAGTTAGACCTCCTAAGGAAGTTGAGGAGGAGTTAGGTGCAGAGTATAGGGATTTAGAGAGTCTACTTAGGGAATCAGATATAATAACAATACATACACCACTAACTAAAGAAACATACCACTTAATAAATGATGAGAGACTTAAACTAGTTAAGAAGGGTGCAATCCTAATAAATGCTGCTAGAGGTCCTATAGTCGATACTAACGCATTAGTAAGAGCTTTAAGTGAGGGGAGGATTGCTGGTGCAGGTCTAGACGTCTTCGAGGAAGAACCACTACCACCAAACCACCCACTAACTATGTTTAAGAACGTCGTATTAGCACCACATATAGCTAGCGCAACCTACGAATCAAGACTGGAGATGGCTTCAAAAGCAGCTGAAAACTTAATAGCATTCGCTGAAGGTAGAATACCGCCAAACCTAGTAAATAAGGACGTAGTTAAGGTTAGGAGCCCTGGATTCAAGTAAGTATGTATAATTTACCTCCTAACACTCAATCAACAAACTTAGAAAGTATTTTATGAGTAATCTCTAAAACAAATTAAGGTGTAAGGGTTTAAGACGCGGCACGTAGCCCCCCACTAATGTGTGGTCCAAACCACACACTTAACCCTAAGCCGTCCTCTTACCGGTGACCTACGAACGTCGACGTCAGGGGTTAGGTTGCTCCCTTCCGGGCCTGGCCTGGTTCCCCCTGTAAGGGTGGTTAGGACCCTCCCTCCAGAGGGTCCCCCACCGCCGTCGACCCCGTAGGGCGGTATTCATCGCTGACTTAGGGGGTGTGTGGTTTGAACCACATATTAGCGGGGTTACTGGTCCCGCATTACGCCTTCGGCTATGGGGAGGCGGCGACCCTCCCAACCCTACCTACGTGCCGCATTAATATTAATTACTTCATAATTTTTAAGTTTAAACTCTCTTTAAGGTCTTCTTACTCTTAATTAGAGTCCTTAACGCTTCGTCGAAGGTCTCATCAGGTCTTAACACGTATTTTAAGTAAACACCTGTTCTACCGAACTCATCCCTCCTACTCAACACTTCAACTCTTTCCTTAACAGTCTCTAAAGCTACCTTAACAATTCTAGCGACGTAACCTTCATAACCTATTACAGGTAGTTCGTCATGACCGTAATCTCTAGGGATTATCAGGATTAACTGTTTATTAACTCCTGGAACCCTAACCCCTCTAATTAAGTCCTTAAGATTAAGTAGTCCTCCAAATAGGTAGAACTCGTACTCTCTAGGTGATAAGTCCTCTAATGGGAATGATATGTTCTTCAACCCTTTAGGGTCTAACTCAATATATGCCTTAGGTGTTGATGTAGGAGTTGCCTGAACTATGTACTTACTAGTAGGTTTTAAATTACTTAACTCTAAACATAACTCAACCTCATACGGTCTTACTGTGTAGGGGATCACTATATCTATATCACTATCTGGACTCACATCACCTCTAGCTATAGACCCATGAACTATAGGGTTAAAACCACAAGCAACTAACTTCTCCATAAGCTCTGTAGAATCTCTCCTAAGCTTCCTAAGTAACTCCCACCTATCCTCACTATAGTGAACTTCCCTGAACTCAGGGGTTCTAACAACCTTATGCTTAGGTACAGACGTCATCCCTACGATCATCTTCAATAAACTTATAAAGTTATCATTAAGTCTATCAAGGGATTAATGGACATAACGATAGTTATAGGAGTGTTGTTGATGTTGTACATAGCGTGGAGTATAGGTGCTAACGATGCTGCAAACCCTACATCATGTGCTGTAGGTGCTGGAGTACTTAACATTAAGAAGGCATTAATACTATTCTCAATATTCGTATTCTTAGGTTCTGTCCTACAGGGCTGGATGGTTATGAAGACATTCGGAGGCGGTATAACTGAGATTAGAAGTATTTATGATGCTATAGTAGCGACGTTAGCTGCGGGGATATGGATTACATTAGCTTCTTACTTAGGTATGCCTATATCAACAACTCATAGTGCTGTTGGGGGGTCTTAGGTATAGGCTTAACTCATACGTTACTATACGGTTACACCAGTATAAGATATGACGTCCTCCTTAAAGTCGTGATTAGCTGGATAACATCACCGTTAAGTTCTATACTACTCACGTTCACCCTATATAAAACACTAGTAAAACTCTATAAGTTGTTGGAGGTTGGGGGGTTAGACCCTGATAAGGTCTTCAGGTACTTAGCGATCTTTAGTTTAGCTTTCTCAGCATATAGTTTTGGAGCTAATGATGTAAGTAATTCTACAGGTGTATATGTAGCAATTATAAAGGTCTCCGGATACAGTGTAGGGGGTATTGATATCGTAGCAGCTATAATCTTAGCAGTTATTGGGGCTTTAGGAATCATCATCGGAGGATTTACAGTTGGTGCTAAGGTCATAACCACAGTAGCTCTTAAGATAACTAGGTTAGACCTCATAAGCGGTGTTGCCGCCGGGTTATCAAACGCATTAGTTGTTTGGGTATTCACTACAATACCGTACATAATGTTCGGGTATGGTATGCCTATATCAACTACCCACGCAGCTGTCTCAGCAGTCATCGGTGCTGGATTATTTAAGGGTAGGTCAAGGTCTGTCAATAAATCCACAATCATAAACATAGTGAGTTCTTGGTTACTAACAGTCCCACTAACTGCTCTGATAGCATTAGGTTTAAGAATCCTGATACATAATATATTGAACGTGTAATCGGTGATCTGATGGTATCTATGTGGTATTGGGTTGGTACTCGTGTAGGTAGGAGGGCGCTTCAGAGGTCTGACACTCATATAGAACTCATAATTGAGGTAGCTAAGTCGGCATTACAGCTATTTAAATGTTTTAAAGATGATGATGTAGGTTGTATTCAGGAGATGTTTAATAAGGTGTTTAACTATGAGAGAGAAGCTGATAACGTTAAGAGGAGTATATTTGAGGAGTTAAGTAATGGCTTTATACACCCTATAGATAGAGATGAGATTGTTAGGCTGGTATTAGCAGCTGATGATATAGCAGCATACTTGAAAGCAGCTAGTAGGAGGGCGTTACTAGTAAATCCTAAAATCATAGATTATGAGGTTAAGATTTACGCATTAACCATGTGTGAGAAGGTTTTAAATGCTGTAGGTCTACTTAAGGAGGCTGTTAAGTCATTACCTACAGAACCTAATAAAGCATTAGCTATAGCTAACGATGTGGAGAGGATTGAGGAGGAGATTGATGATATTAGGATGAGAGCGTTGGAGAGGGTCTTAAGGTTCTGCAACCATACTGAGGTATCTGCATGTATAATAGCTAAGGAGATCATAGATTCCTTAGAAAACTCTGCTGATAGGTGTGAGGATACCGCAGATGTGATTAGGGTATTAGCTGTCTTAAGAGCTTAACCTACATTCCCTCCCCTAACAACACCTACAACATCACCAAATACCTCACGATCGTTTAACACCTTAGTAACCCTCACTAAAACAATACTACCTATACCCACTGTAGAACTTCTAACATATGTTACCGGGCCGTGAGGTAGTGGGTAAGTGATGAGGTAAGGACCTTTACGACTAACTACGACAGCCTTAACCACATTACCAATCAACCTCTCCTTTAACTTAATGTTTAACTCCTTAACAACATCATATAACTTCCTAGTAGTTCTAGATTTAACAGCAGGTTTAGGTTTTGGGAATCCTTCAAAAGCTGTATACTTTATAGGTGTGAACCTGTAGAGTGTGAATTTCTCTATGTTGAACTTACTAAGCTTCCTCACAACTTTAATAGTGTTTCTAATAGCTAAATCATCCTCTAAAGGTAGGCCGTGTATTAGGTATATATGAGGTTTAAGACCATACTCATGTAGTAATTCAACAGCCTTCACAACCTCACCAACTGTTGACGGCCTACCTAGGGCTTTATGGAGTCTATTATCACCGGTCTCTAAACCTATACCTACTGAAGTACCTCTTAAGTACTTACTAAGTAGTTCAGCAACACTACGATCTATTAGGTTAGGCTTTATATTCTCTATAGTTACATAGACCTCACCACTAGCGATTTCAGATATTTCAAACAACTTACTAAGTAATTCTTCAAGAGCTACTAGGTTAGGTTTAGGTTCTCTAGGGTCTGTTAACGGTTTAGGAGTTACTAACCAATCCCTACCATAATCTAGAAAGTCAGGAGCACTTAAAACAACCCTACTAACACCTAACTTAACCAACTCCTTAACCTCACTCAAGACCAGACTAACAGGCTTACTCCTAGCAGGTCCGTAGAGGTGGGGTACAGAACAATAACCACATCCTGGAGGTATACCTAGAGGGCAGTTAACCCTTAACTCTAAATCCCCAGACCTACATAGACCACAACCACTACATACAACACCACTAACTAACTTAATAGTCGGTCTGTAGAAGTTACTACAACCTCTAACAACCTCAACATAGACTCTAGCAGCCCACCAACCCCTATACCTCCTAACAACCTTAACCGACGGTGTATACCTCCAAAGTAATTCAGGACTTAAGTACTTACGGGGAAACTCACCAAATACCTTACCATCCACAACCCTGAAAACACCTGGTACATCACTTACGAGCTTACCGTATGTTAAGACCTCCTTAACTACCTGAGGTATCTTATCCTCAGCCTCACCCCAAACAACTACGTTATAACCACCCCTCAACAACCTCTCATACTCTACACATGCTGGGCCTCCAGCAATAGCTACTCCATCCCTACCCCACAACCTAATCAACTTAGTCATAGATGTTAAGTCTGTAGACATCCCAGAAACTAGTAATATGTTGAAGTCCTTCAACACGTCAGGATCTCTAAAAACATCACTACCTACGAAGTATTCATAATTAACACCTAAGTAATCTAAAATACCAGCTATTAATCTAGGACCAACACCGATGACATCAAGAGTTGATAACCTCCTACCCTTACTACCATGTGCTAAACAATCAATTACAGCTATACTCATACATCATTCTACAGCATAAGTTATTAATATAAGGTTTAAAAATTTGAAGATAGACACGTAACTGAACATTAGGTTACGACCCTACAATTCATGTAGTAGGTGTGAGGAGAGTTATCAGCTAGTTTTCGATATGGTTTTTAATCTTAAGGTATGAACTTAACATGGTGGTATGTGGTGGTGAAGGTCGTATCCCCGGGTGAGCTTAAGTCACTACTATTTAAGGTCTTTAAAGCACTTAATGTTTACGATGAACATGCTGAGTTGATAGCTGATTCCTTAGTATGTGCTAATTTAAGATGTGTTGACTCTCACGGAGTTTCTAGGGGTTTAGACTTCATCAACGGTATTAGGGTTGGTGAGATTAACCCTAGACCTAATATTAGGGTTATTAGAGAGGATAGTGCTTCAGTACTTATTGATGGTGATAGAGGTATAGGGATTCCAGTAGCTTATGAAGTCACTAGGAGGGTTATAGAGAAAGCTAAGAGGTTGGGTGTGGGGGTGGGTGCTGCTAAGAACTTATGGAATGTTGGAGCACTAGCTTACTACGTCATGAAGATAGCTAATGAGGGGTTAGTAGGTATTGCATTAGCTAATGCTAGGGCTAGGATATCAATACCTGGTGTTAAGTCAGCTATAGTAGGTACTAACCCGATAGCTGTGGGTATACCTACAGCTTCAGAACCGATAATACTTGATATGGCCTTATCCACTGCAGCATTCGGGAAGATAGTCCTAGCCGCTAGGAAGGGTGAGAAAATACCTGAGGGTTGGGCATTAAATAAGGAGGGTAAACCTACTACAGACCCTAAAGAAGCTTTAGAAGGATTCCTCCTACCAGTAGGTGGTTATAAGGGTTTCGGACTAGCTGTTGTAGTTGATATACTATGTAGTATATTTATCGGGGCTCCATACAGCTTAGTAATAAGTGGTAAGGGACCTTACACTCAAGGAGGTTTCCTAATAATGGCTATGAGTCCTAACATGTTCAGAAGTTATGATGAATTCGTTAAAGATATGGATAACTACGTAAGTACGTTGAAGTCCTTACCGAAGGACCCTGGAGTTGAGATCTTAATGCCTGGCGAACCTGAAGCAAGATGTTATAAGGAGAGGTTATCTAAGGGTATACCATTAGATGATGAGATATGGGGTCAGTTAGTTAAGATCTCGAAGGAGTTAGGAATTAATGTATGATTCTAAAGTCTTTGAACTCACCTCTAAAATCCTCATAAACTACCTTAACATCAGTAATGAAGCCCGGCCCCTCATCCCTAACCCTACTTATTAACTCCTCTATAGCTTCTTCATCACCTTCAACAACAAACTCTACAGAACCATCATCTAAATTCCTAACATACCCTCCCAACCCTAACTTCCTAGCCTCCCTCCACACATAATACCTCATACCGACTCCCTGAACGATACCGTAGAGTCTTACTACAGCCCTCCTCATAGTTAAACACCTACTCCTGACATGAGGTGTAAGCATCTATAACAGCACTTACTAAGTCATCTATTGAAGCCCCTAAAAACTCTACACTACCTCTAAACCCATCTAATATACTAGCTACTTCAGAAACCTTCCTCCCAGTTAGACTAGACTCAATATCATGTATAGCTTCCTCAGGGTATAGGAAGAAATCCCCGCTTATGACGACCTTCACAATAGTATCGTTTACTACTTCAATGTCCACCTTAACTGTCTTACCACCAACTCTCTTAGTGGATGTACACACCTTCATAAACACTACCTCTGGAATACCCACTCAACACTCCTATACTTCTCAATAAGTTTATTAGCTAATTCCAACTCCTCACGAGTGTAGTGACCTCGGTAGAAGTCAGTGTTTAAGGCCTTACTAAACCCCTTTATAAGAGCACTGATGACTTCATCCTTACTTACAGTCCTACCTAACTCCCTAGATATAGTCGTAACCCTCTCTAATATTGATGTTACCCTATGTACTGATAACTTCTCCTTAGGAGCTCTAAGCGACTTACTTAACGTTATTAAGTCTGTATTATACATTAACGTCCCATGCTGTAGTAATGCATTCTTCCTCCTAGACTGAGCACTACCAGATACTTTCCTACCATTAATTACTACATCATTTATAGGTATGAAATCAGCGTTAAGTCCGAATTCCTTAATAGCGTATATTATACCACTACATATAATCCTGTAACTATCCATTATGTTTGTGGAGATGTCTTTAATAGATGCTACTACTGAGTATGTGACCTCACCGTTAACGTCATGATATACTGAACCCCCACCGCTAATCCTCCTAGTGAAGCCTATATTATTACTCCTTAAGAACTCTAGATTAACTGCATCCTCAACTCTTTGGAAGTATCCTATAGTTACAGCACTTGGTTTAAATACATAGAGTCTCAACGTATTAGGTATGATGTTGGAGTCTCTCAACAACAACATAGCTTCATCTACAGCCATATTCCAATACACATCACCTTCATCAATAATTAACCTCCACATAATAACACCTAACATATAGTTAATTAAGATTTATTTAAGTTTAAGGTGGTGAGTACTTAGGTAGTTAGTAGTTGATTGTGAGGGCCTCTATAGGGACTCTAGCAACTATAGGACTCTTAAACATAGATATTGTTGAGAAGCCTACTACTGCCTACATACTCCTATACTCACAGAGTGGTTGTTTAGGTACGTGTATGTTCTGTTCTCAAAGCATGTTAAGTACTTCTAGTAAGTCCTTAGTATCTAGGGTTTCATGGCCTGAAGTAGATCTGAAGGTACTTACTAGAGGTATTAAAGGTTGTGATGTCTTCGAAAGAGTATGTATCCAGACAGTTATTAAGGAAGGGTTTAAAGAGGATGTTTTAAAGATTATAAATACTTTAAGGAGTGAAGGTATTGGTAAACCAGTTAGTGTGTCATTAACACCTACGGATAAGGACTACCTCATACTCCTTAAGGATTTAGGAGTTGATTATTTAGGGATTGGTTTTGATGCTGCAACACCTAAAACCTTCAACTTAGTGAAGAAACCGTATAGCTGGCAGACATATCTTGAATTCCTGAGGGATTGTATGGATGTGTTCGGTCCTAATAAAATCTACATACACTTAATCTACGGGTTAGGTGATAATGATTTAGAATTCATCAACGCTATGAAGTATTTCATAGGCTTAGGGGTTAGGATAGCGTTATTCGCATTTACACCAGTTAAAGGTACTCCATACGAGTCTCGTAATAAGCCTAACATAATTAATTATAGGAAGGTACAGATTTTAAGGTATCTCCTAACTCTAGGTTACAACGTAGATGATTACATCATCGTGAATAACGGTAATGTGTACCTAAGGAGGGAATTAGTTAGAAACATCTTAGAGAATATTGATGGGTATTTAAATGTTTTCATAACTAGTGGTTGTCCAGGATGTAATAGGCCATTCTATAACGAGAGTGTTAGGGGGCCATACTATAACTACCCATCAACAAACTTCCTACGTAAGCATATCTCAGATTTAATGAGGGAGTTAAGGATATTGATGGATGAAGGTGGTAGTATTAGGTAGTATTAAGGTCTTCATACCAGGTCTTAAATACCCAAGCATAAGTATCACAGGTGATTACTGCTCACTAATGTGTGACTACTGTAGAGCTCATTACTTGAGGGGTATGAAGAAAGTACTAACACCTAAGGAATTATATGACTTAGTCAGGATGTTATATAAGAAAGGTATTAACGGAGTCTTAGTAAGTGGTGGTTTTAATACTGAAGGATCCCTCCCAATAGACCCCTACATACCTGTGATTAAGGATATTAAGAAGGACTTCAAGATAGTGGTTAGCGTACATACAGGATTGATTAGTAGGTCTTTAGCGAGTAAGTTAAGAGATGCTGGTGTTGATATAGTTGATTATGAGTTAGTAATTGATGATTACGTAATTAAGGAGGTAATGCATTTAAAGAGTAAGAGAGGTGAAGACTTCCTAAAAACTTATGATGAACTTGTAAAGTACGGTCCTCCATACATAGTACCACATATATTAGTAGGTGCTAACTACGGTAGAGTGATAACAGAATTCAAAGCTATAGACATACTAAGAGATTATAACCCACCAATAACAGTCCTCCTAATACTAAAACCAACTGAAAACACACCTATGGCTAACGTAAGAACACCTACAGAAGAAGTGATTGAAGTATTCAAGTATACGAGGAAGAGATTAAGTAGTGAGATAGCTTTAGGGTGTATGAGACCTCTAGAAGTAAAATACACATTAGACTTCAAACTAACTGAGTTAGGACTTATAGACAGAATAGTAAACCCGCTGAAGAAGTTCATAGATGAGTTCCAAGTAGAGATCATTGAAACATGCTGTTCACTACCTAACGAATTAATTAAGAACTTATCATGATAATCAGTAAGAACCCCTTAATAGTTTTAAAACCAAAGGTTTATAAACGTCATTAAACCTAACTTATAGGTGTGATTAGTGTCTGCTAAGATATCATCTACCTTAACTGTTGTGTTGGTTGTCTTGATTGTTGTTGCTGGTGTTGTTGGTTATTTTGCAGGTTCTTCAGCTGTACCACCACCTAAGACTGTAACTATAACTACTACTGTAGGTACTCCAACAACAATAACAACTACAGTAACTACTACAATAACTGAGAAAGTAACAGTTACTATAACACCAACTCCTACACCAACACCTACAACCCCACCACCTATTGCATGGCCTACTAGACCTGTGACTATAATTGTTGGTTTCGGTGCTGGTGGTGGTAGTGACTTAGCTGCTAGAGCTATAGCTCCAGTACTTCAGAACTTAACAGGTGTTCCTTGGGTTGTTCAGAATATGCCTGGTGCTGGTGGTGCTATTGCTGAGGCCTACGTAGCTGAACAACCAGCTGACGGGTATACAGTACTACTCTACGGTGCTTACGCACTAACTAACATAATTATGGGTAAGAACCCTCATAAGATGGAGGAGTATATACCTATCTGTAGGTTCCAATGGGATGTCGGTGGTTTATGGGTTAGAGCTGATGATACTAGGTTTAAGACTATTCAAGACTTCATAAACTACGCTAAGGAACGTGAGGTAACTGTAGGTGGTACTGGATTAGGTGCGGTCCCAGACCACCTGAATACTGCACTACTTGCTAAGTATACAGGTACTAAGTTGAAGTACATCCCCTACGAGTCTGCTGCTGAGATGAGGACTGACTTACTTGGAGGTAAGATAGATGCTATGATGGAGGAACCAGGTATTATAGTACCCCTAATTAAGGAGGGTAAAGTTAGAGCTCTAGTATTCTTCATAGATAGGAGGTTAAGTGACTTCCCAGACGTACCAGCAGCTACTGAATTAGGTCTAAACATAACCTACGGTTTATGGAGGGGTCTAGCAGTCAAGGCTGGAACACCGTCAGAGATAGTTAAGAAGTTAGAATGGTTATGTGAGCAAGCATATAATAGCCCATACTATAAGGAGCAAGAGAAGAGGCAGTACCTCTACTACAGGCCTGGATTACTAGTAGGTGATGCGTTCAGAGAATTCGTAAAACAGGAATACTCAACATACTTACAGGTATATAAGGAGCTTGGATTAGCTAAGTAACTTAGGTGATGGGAGTGTATGGTGAAATAATAGTTTTTTTATCCCTCCTCATATCTTCTTCATATCTCCTCTACGAAGCTCTTAAACTACCTAAGTTACCGTTTGTTGTTATAGGGCCTGAGGTATGGCCTTCAATACTTTTAATAGGTATTATCATATCCTGTATTTCAGCAGTAGTTTACAGGTATGTTAGGAAGAACTACTATAGACCTCCTAAACTAGGGAGGGGTGGCTTAATCAGGGTGTTAACAACTATAATGTTTATAGTTATTTACGCTTTAGTCTTCGAGTATATCGGGTTCTTCATATCAACACTATTACTAATCCCGATATATTTAAAGTTCTTGAGGATTAGGACGTTAACATCGTTGGTAGTAGGCTTCATATTTGCTATGTTAGCACTCCTGTTATTCCCTGTATTTCTACTAATACCGTTGCCTAGAGGGTATGGGGTATTCTACGACTTAACCACATACATACTAGGTTTATTCGGTAGGTGATTACTGTGATGGAGTATCACTTAATCAATATATACCAAGCATTCATATACATAATCACCAACCCTTTAAACATGGGTGTACTGATTCTAGCATCTTTTATAGGGTTGTTAGCTGGTGCAACCCCTGGGATAACTTCAGTAGCTATTACAGCTATATTACTCCCATTCACTATATGGTTACCTCCAGAAACAGCTATAATAGCTTTAGTAGCTGCCTACGCTTCAGCAGTTTACGGTGGTTCTGTCTCAGCAGTACTCTTCAGAATTCCAGGCAGTACTGAGAATATCATGACGGCTTTAGATGGTTATGAGTTGACTAAGGCTGGTAGGAGTGGTTTTGCGTTAATGCTCTCTAGATTCTACTCATTCCTAGGTGGTTTAGTAGGAGGTCTTATAACGTTATTCCTCACACCTATACTAGCTGATGTAGCTGTAATGTTCGGGCCTTCAGAGATGTTCGCCTTAGTCGTTATGGCTATTTCATTCTTAGCGACATTTGAAGGAGGTGTTAAGGCTGTAATATCAGCCTTACTAGGTTTCTTCTTAGCTACTATAGGTTCAGACCCAGTCACAGGTGTGTATAGGTTTACGTTTGGGGTAACGATTCTAGGAGGTGGTTTCGACTTAGTCGCGGTTTTACTAGGTATATTCGCTATATCAGAAGTACTTAGGTTACTTGAGTCTGAGTTAAGGTTTGAGGTTGTTAAGGAGAGGTATAAGTTTAGAGAACTAATGTTCCCTAGTAAGGAATTATTCCTAAGGTTAGCTCCACCAGTCTTCTTAATAGCTGCCCCCATAGGTTGGTTAATTGGTTTCCTACCAGGTGTTGGGGCTACTACAGCAGCTGTAGTTGCTTACTTAATGGCTAGGAGGTTCTCTAAAAGTCCTGAGAAATGGGGTACAGGAATTCCTGAGGGTGTTGCAGTACCTGAGACAGCTAATAATGCAGCTGCTATGGGTACTCTAGTACCTACATTAGCCCTAGGTATTCCTGGAGGTGCTGCAACAGCGATAGTCTTAGGTGCTTTAATGATTCATGGAGTAATTCCCGGTGCGTGGGTATTCACCTACAGAGCTCAGTTAGGTTATACAGTACTAGTAGGTACTGTCTTATCTAACGTAGTCTTCTACTTACTAGCACCTGTAGTTATCTACATGTTCTTAAGGTTAGGTGAGTTCTTAAGGAGGAATATACCGTTCTTAGCAGTTATGGTGATATTCTTCTGTGTATTCGGAGCTTACGTAATTAGGAATTCAGTAATAGATATAATAGCAACCCTGATTATAGGTGTTATCGCTTACGTGTTAAGTAGGTATAAATTCCCGACAGCACCTATGGCTATAGGCTTCGTTTTAGGACCTCTAGCTGAGAAATACTTCAGACGTTCACTCGATATAGCATTCGGTAATCCACTAGTATTTATATCAAGCCCTATAAGTCAGTTCATCTACATAGCAACCGCACTCGCAATCGTAGTACCTACACTATATACTAGACTTAAAACTCGTAAGGATGTTAAATCTTAAGTATTTTTCCTCCTAAACCATTTTACTTAGGGTAATATGTGAAGGTAGTAGTTAAGTTAACTGGTAAGTTATTCGACTTAGGTAA
The DNA here is from genome assembly GCA_020832985.1 of Desulfurococcaceae archaeon. Lineage (GTDB taxonomy): Archaea > Thermoproteota > Thermoprotei_A > Sulfolobales > NBVN01 > CAZZLT01. The sequence continues at coordinate 17,322 of JAJHRE010000005.1, forward strand.
CGTAGATATTCTTAAGTCCTACTGTAGAATTATTAGGGATAGGTTCTTAAGAGGTTATAGATTCGCTATAGTATGCGGTGGTGGTTCTACAGCAAGACATTATATAGGTATGGCTAGGAAGTTAGGGGTTAGTGAGGGTTGGTCTGACTTACTAGGTATTAATATATCTAGGGTTAACGCATTACTCATGAACGCTGCCTTAGGTGATATCGCATATAGCTACATACCTAAGAATGTTGATGAGGTGTTAACAGCTTGGTCTTCAGGTAAGGTAGTCACTTTAGGTGGTTTACAACCAGGCCAGTCAACTAATGCCGTAGCTATGGTAATTGCTGAGTTAGTAGGTGCTGACTTAGTAGTGAATGCTACTGATGTTGACGGTGTATACGATAAAGACCCTAAGAAGTATAGTGATGCTAGGTTACTACCTAAAATAACTATAAATGAGTTGAAGAACTTAATCAGTAGTAGGTCTGAAGCCGGAACCTACGAACTCTTCGACCAACTAGCAATATCTATAGCTGAGAGGTCTAAAATCAAAATATACTTCGTAAACGGGTTTAAACCTGAGAATATCGAGAAGGTATTAGACGGTGTTAACGTAGGTACTGAAGTAATCTACACATAAATACCTAAACAATATAAGCCCTATAAATAACTTACTATATGGTGCGGGGGTGCCCGAGCCAGGGCAAAGGGGACGGGCTCAAGTTTCCAGCTACTAATGAGAGACCCGTTGGCGTAGGCCTGCGTGGGTTCGAATCCCACCCCCCGCACCACCTCAACAACATGTAATGTTGAAGCCGTTGTACATACATTAATAGCATCATTAGTATTGGTTGAGGATTTAAACTAATGTTTCAAGTTCTAGAAGATTTAGTTGTGAGTATGATGATATGCTATTAGTAATGTAGGAGTTCATTAAACTTAAATGGATGTTAGGTGGATTCTACTTTTAAGTCTTAATTATATGGTAATTAAACGTTAAGTTAATTAATACTATATTGAGTATGTCTTGGTACGAATATGGCGTTGATTAGGAGTTTAACTATACATGTTAAGCCGTTAGGTGATGTTAAGGATTTTAAAGACTTAGTTGATGAGAGGTTAGATATTATTAAGAAGTTAGTTAGGGAGTTAGGACTTGATGTGTGGAGTTACCGTGTTGTCTTACCTCCAGGACTACCTACTGATTATCAGTTAAGACTAACTCAGGACTTATGTAGGGATGATGTCCTACTAGCCTCATACCATGTAGATGCTAGTGAGGTCAGGTCTGAAGACATAGTATCTGTGTTGACGTCTTGTGAACGAAGTTATATTACCGTACGCTTACCTACTACAGATTTAATCGATAACGTTACTAACCTCTACTTAAAACTAATTAAGTCTATAGATGTTAACGACTTCACTAGATTAGGTATCTCAATACCTGACTACATAGTAACTCCCTACTTCCCCCTAGCAACTACTTATGATGAGGGTATATCAGTAGCTTTAAGGTATGTTGACTTATTCTACAGGTATGTTAGAGGTGATGAGGAGCCGTTAATTAAGTTCATTTTAAACATTAGTAGGTTGGTTAGTGAGTTAGCTGGTAGGGTGGGTATGAAGTTCTTAGGGTTTGACTACTCATTATCTCCTTGGCTATCAGAAAGTGTAGTTGGTATTATAGAGTATTTAAGTGGTATTAAGTTTGCGTATCCAGGTAGTGGTTATGCAGTTAAGAAGTTAAATGAGTTGATAGGTAGGTTATCAAGTACCTTAGGTATCAGTAATGTAGGTTTTAACGAGGTTATGTTACCGGTTGCTGAGGATGACTTACTTAAGGAGAGGGTTGCTGAGGGTTCAGTAACTCTTAAGGACTTAACATACTTATGTAGTTACTGCTTAGTAGGTGTTGATATGGTAGTACTTAGAGATGATGTGAACTTAATTAAGGGTGTGGTTAAGGACGTGTTTACATCATCTGTTATTAAGGGTAGGGTAATAGGTGTTAGGTTGATACCTACTAATGCTTCAGAGGGTAGTGAGGTACTCCTTAAGAGGTTTGGTAAGGTACCAGTAATTAAGGTTTAATCATATACCTAGAGACTCAATAAGCGTTATTATAATACCTGCGAATATAGGTGATGTTATCTGACCTGCTAAGTTAGTAGTTATTGAGTACATCAAAACTATATTACCTGGAGATGCCTTACTAACCTCCCTCTGAACAACCCTAGCAGATATCGGGAATGCTGAGTTTGCTGAAGCACCTATAGCAGGGTTGATCCTACCCCTACTCAATATAGAGACTACCTTACCAACTAATATACCGACTACGATATCACCTGCGAAAGCTACTACACCTAAAGTAAATACTGTTAAGACCTTAAACGGTAGGTCAGGACTAGCTGTAATTATCTTAGATGATAGTGTAGAACCTACTGAAAGCCCTAGTAGGAAAGTCACTAAGTCCGTCAATACTGTGGAGAAAGTCTTATTATACCTCTCCACAAACTCAGTCACACCGCACTCACGTAGGAAGTTACCTAGAGCTAACATACCGATTAGAGGTAAACCACCAGGTATGAATATCATTGACAGGAGTATCAATACTATTGGGAAGGCAATAACTACTAAATCACTTACGTCCTCACCGGAAGTTACAGGCATCCTAATACTCATCTCCTTCCTACTTATTAAAGCCCTCATAAGGGGTACTTGAATTAAGGGGACTATAGAGATATACGTATATGCAGCTAACCCAACAGCCCCTAATAAGTGGGGAGCATACTTACTAGATACGAATATAGCTGTAGGTCCGTCAGCACACCCTATAATACCTACAGCTATAGACTCCCTAAAATTAAACCCTAGGAGTAGTGCTAGTATTAAAGCAAATATAACTCCTGACTGACCTGAAACCCCGAATAAGAGTAGCCAAGGCTTCCTAAGTAATGGTCTGAAATCCATCATAGTACCTATAGTTAGGAAGGCTAAGCATGGGAGTACCTCAGTCATCAGTAACTTCTCCCTTATCAGGTATAGGAGTCCGTATGGGGGGTCGTTAAGACCGCTGAGTGGGATATTACCTAATAATATACCGAAACCTATGGGTACTAGCATAAGTGGTTCTAAACCCTTACGACTACCTAAGTATATAAAACATAGTCCAACAACTATTAAAATCAGTGATACAGGGTCTGGAATACTTATCATGTTGTTCAGTAATGGCAACAGTACTACCAAGTGTGAACTTCATCTAATACTTAAAACACTATGTTTAAGTGCTTTTTAGACAGCTGACTAACTCCGTAGGTATGTATTTAATGATGTACGATGACATTAACTTATATTAGAGTTTATGAGAAAGATTTCGGTGGTTTGTTTGAGGTTGGTTGGTCGTGTAGCTATTGTTACTGGTGGTGCTAGAGGTATTGGTAGGGCTATTGCTGAGGAGTTCCTTAAGGAGGGTGCTAAGGTAGTTATAGTTGATGTACTTGAGGAGGAGTTGATGAGTACTGCTAAGGAGTTGAGTAGGTATGGTGATGTAACAGCAGTAAAAGCAGACATAACTAAGAAAGAAGAGGTTGAGAAGGTTGTGAAGGTAACGTTAGAGAAGTACGGCAGAGTAGATATACTAGTGAATAATGCAGGTATAGCTATTCAGAAAGCAGCTATTGATATGGATTTAAGTGATTGGCAGAGGGTCATAGATATTAACTTAACAGCTGTGTTCTTATGTAGTCAGGCAGTTGCTAAGCATATGATTAAGAGTGGTAGGGGTGGTGTGATAATTAACATCTCATCTATGCTTGGGTTTATGGGGTTAGAGTTAAGGAGTGCTTATTGTGCAAGTAAGGCAGGTGTTATAGGGCTTACTAAAGCGTTAGCTGTTGAGTGGGGTAGGTACGGTATTAGAGTTGTCGCGGTAGCTCCAGGTTACGTAGCTACTGAGAGGGTTGTAGATTTAATCCGTAGGGGTATAGTAAATGAGGCTGAGTTGAAACGTAGGACACCTCTAGGTAGGTTAGCTAAGCCTGAAGAGGTAGCTAAGTTAGTAGCTTACTTAGCATCTGATGATGCTAGCTACGTAAATGGGGCTACAGTATTGATAGACGGTGGTTATACCTATAACGCAGGACCTATATAACATAAACTTAAGCTATTTTTACGTCGTTATAAGTACTTAAACTAAGTGATTTGTTCGTACCTCGGAATGATCTTAGTATTCAGGACGTTATGAGTATTGTTAAACACTATTATTAACCCCGCACCGGGAAAACCTTTAGTTAGGTATGGTTATGGAGGAGGTAGAACTCTATAAAGATCTGTACCCGTTCGTAGATTTACCACGTATAGTGTTGGGTGGTGGGGATGGTGGAGGTATGTATGGTGTTCCTAGTAGGATCTACCTCACAGATACTACCTTAAGAGACGGTCAGCAAGGGTGGAGGAATTTAACTTTTGAGGAGTGTGTTAGGATTTATGAATTGTTGGTTGAGTTGGGTGGGGATGGTGTTATAACTACTTGTGAGGTATTTTTATATACTGAGAAGGATAGGAGGGTTGCTAAGGCACTACTAGACCTCAACTATAGGTATCCTAAGGTAATAGGGTGGATTAGAGCTTCACTTGATGACTTAAGGTTAGTTATTGATAACGGTTTAGATGAGACCGTAATACTTACGTCAATTTCTGACTACCACATATATTATAAGTTAGGACTTACTAGGGACTTAGCTATTAGTAAGTATTTATCAGTTGTTGAGGAGGCTTTGAAGAGAGGTATATCCGTTAAGTGTGCTTTAGAGGATATAACTAGGGCTAGCTTAACTAAGAATGTATTACCATTCATCCGTAAGTTGATGAGGTTGAGGGAGAAGTACTCAATACCTGTTAGAATTAAACTCTCAGATACGTTAGGTTTAGGACTACCATTCCCTGAAGTACCACCGCCTAGGGGTATACCATCACTGATTAGGACGTTAATCTCTGAAGGGTTTCCAGGCGAGGATATAGAGTTCCACGGACATAACGACTTCGGCTTAGTAGTTGCTAACCACCTAGCAGCTTGGATTTACGGTGCTGGAGGTTCTAACTGTACTTTATTAGGTATTGGTGAGAGGTCTGGAAACTGTCCGTTAGAGGTGATGCTAATACATTACCTAGGACTTAGACGTGATAAGAAGGTTGACTTAAGGGGTATTAAGAAAGTTGCTGAGTTCTTCACTGAGATAGGGTTTAGAATACCTGAGTTCCAACCAGTGGTAGGTTCTAACGCATTCAGGACTAAAGCAGGTATCCACGTAGATGGTCTGATGAAGAATCCTGAAGTGTACTTACCTTACGATACAGACCTAATACTGGGGATACCATACACTATATCTATAACGCCATATTCTGGTAGGTCAGCGATAGCGTACTGGATCAACACATACTTCAGATTAAGTCGTGATGAAGCTTTAAGTAAGGATGACCCTAGGGTAAGTGCTGTTTATGAGGAAGTACAACGTATATTCTCGGAAGGTAGGAAGGATGCTTTAAATGATGATGAGATGTTAGCGATAGTTAGGAAGTACATACCGGAGTTGGTTGAAGGTAGGTTCCGTAGTGTGGGTGTTCATGGGTAGGAAGTATAGGGTAGGGGTTATATACGGGGATGGTATAGGTCCTGAGATTGTAGGTGTTACATTAGACGTATTAGAGGGTTTAGGATTTAATGCTGAGTTTATAGAGGTTAAGGCTGGTTATGACTACTACAGACGTTCAGGTAAGGTTATTGAGGATGATGGAATTAATATCTTAAGGAATGTAGATGCGATACTTAAAGGCCCTATAACAACACCTCTCAACGTACCTAGTTTCAGAAGTGTTAATGTGATGCTTAGACGTGAGTTAGACTTATACGCTAATGTAAGACCTTTTAAGAGTTTTAAGAGGGTCTCATTAAGAGATTTCAACATAGTCTTGATAAGAGAGAATACTGAAGACCTCTACGTAGGTGTTGAAACCCTAGTCTCAGGTGTTGCAGTAGCTTTAAAAGTTATCTCTGAGAGGGCCTGTAGGAGGATAGTAAGGTATGCCTTCAACTACGCCCTTAAACACGGGTTTAAGAGAGTTACTGTAGTTCATAAGTCAAACATCTTAAGAGTTACTGATGGTTTATTCAGGGATATATTCTTTGAGGAGTCTAGAAATTACCAAGTAGAGGTTAATGAGATGATCGTTGATACTACTGCCTATAACTTAGTTAGGAATCCTGAAGTGTTTGGAGTTATAGTTACTGAGAACCTATACGGTGATATCCTAGCAGACTTACTAGCTGGGTTAGTAGGTAGTTTAGGACTATGCGGGTCTGCTGAAGTAGGGGATACAGTAGCGTTATTCGAACCAGTCCACGGGTCGGCTCCAGACATAGCTGGTAAAGGTATAGCTAACCCTATAAGTCAGTTAATATCAGCTAAGCTAATGTTGGAATACCTAGCTGAGAGATTCAGTGATGAGGTATTAACGAGAATAGCTAATGCGTTAGAGTTAGGGATAAAGTCAGTAGTTGAGGAGGGGAAAGTATTAACACCCGACCTTGGAGGGAGCTCAACAACTAAGGAAGTAGCGTTAGAGGTCTTAAGAAGGAGTAGTACCTATTTAGGAACGCATGCTAGGGCATATCAATAACTAATATATTCTATGTCATAGGTCTTAAATAAGTGGCAGTTAATTACGAGTGTCAGAGATATTTAACTATCATTGATGTAGTACGTTAGTAATTATTGAAGATTCTACATAGCCTACAGGTAAGCATATGAAGATATATTACTACCTCGTATGACGTGATATGAGTAAAATTTTTAAATGTATCCCCCTAATTATAAGGGGTTTCTATGAGTAAGGTGAGGTTCGGTTTAGGTGATGTAGAGGTTGTTGATGAGTTACCTACTCCTGAGGAAGTTTTTCAATTAGAGAGGTTAGGTGTTAAGGAGTTAATTCTTAAGGTCTTAGGCCCTAGTGTAATTGCTGTAGGTGTCGCTATAGGTGGTGGTGAGTGGTTGTTAGGTCCTGCAACAGCTGTTAAGTACGGGCTCGGTATGGCTTGGATAGTCTTAGTATCATCATTACTTCAGACAGTATATAACGTAAGCTTAGTTAGGATTTCAATGTATTGTGGTGAACCACCTATAGTATACCTTAAGAGGGTCCCTCCAGGCCCTAAGTTTTGGGGTATATTCCTACCAATCATGATCATTATCTGGGGTGCGTGGGGCTTAGCAGGTATTGCTGGTTCTGGAGCTACTGCTTTAGGTTCAATAATTCTCGGTAGACTACCTACAGCAGGAGATGCTTGGTTAGTTAGGTACTTAACTATAGTTGTGATGGCTCTATGCGTAGCTATAGTATTATTCGGGTATAAGATTGAGAGGACCTTAGAAATTGCTAATTGGTTCTTTGCAGGCTTTATACTACTAACGCTGTTATTTATAGTTGCACCACTAACTGTTAAGGCTGAAGTTCTTTATGAGGCTTTATGGGGTACCTTCAACTTCGGCTACATACCCCCAGGTGCTGATATGAGTTTAATAACTGCTTGGTGGGCGTATACAGCGTTAGCTGCAGGTCTTAACTTCATATTCATGAACTGGTATAGGGATAAAGGTTACGGTATGGGTGCTGTAGTTGGCTACATACCTGCGTTAATAGGTGGTAAGAAGGTGATGTTATCACCTGTAGGTAAGGTATTCAAACTAACACCTAAGAATTTAGGGAGGTTTAAGACCTGGATGAAGATACTAAACTACGATCAGTGGCTTATATTCTTCCCCGGAGCTATCTTAGGTATGTACCTACCATCATTAATAGCTGCCTCCCTACTCCCTAGGGGTCAGTCATTACCGGCATGGGGAGTTGCTGCACATATAGCTAATCAATTCGCAGCTATCGTCGGTGTATGGGGTTACTACCTAATATGCTTGATAGGGTTTATAATACTCTTCAGTTCAGCTTTAGGTGCGTACGTAGACGCTGTACCGAGGAATTTAACAGACCTACTATGGGGTTTAGAAGGTGTGAGGAAGTACTTCAAAAACGACGTACGGTTACTATATTATACAATACTCGCTATATATGTAGCGTTCAGTATATGGGCACTATATCAGACACAACCGTTGGTAATGGTGATAATCGCAGCTAATACAGCAAACTTCATAGGGATATTCGTGATACCGGCAGTAATGTACCTCACATACAGACTACCTAAAGAGTTAAGACCTAAGCTCTGGGAATATGTGCTCTTAGTAGTATTCCTAATACTCTCAACATACTTCTTCCTAACATCAATACTACCGTACCTAGGAATTAAAATCTAAAACTTAATTTTAGTTATTAACTGCATAACCTATAACGTTTAACCCTCCTATAATTCCTAACCTCAAAATCACTACATACTACACCATTAAGTTCTAAGGACTTAAGAGCCTTATAAACACCTCTTAATGTGAAATCCTTAAGTTTCTGCCAAATCTCATAAGCAGTTAGGTTGTCATCCCTACTCAGTAAATTGATAATACCTTCTTTAATACCACCCTTCACTACATTCCTCTTAGTACTTGGTCTATAACCAGCTGTTATAACAGCTATAGAATTTCTTAAATCTTCAGCTACCACATATGCTAATGTTGAGATAGGTTTTAATTTAATACCGTACCTACATAACCTCGTAAATACATCAAGTATTGTTTTAAGTCCTACCTCAACAACTTTCACCTCATTAGGTATTAACTTAGGTCTTGACTGACCTTTAATGAGGGCTGATACGACATTATAGTTAACATCTAATCCAGACTCCTTAAGCTCCTTAATACCTTTCCATAATGAGTATGTTAGTAAACCAGTTACTGCCGGTACAACGATATCCTCACACTTAATCCTTTTCTCATATATTTCAAAGACTATAGTCTTTAAACCCTCTATAGTTAGAGGATTTAGATAATCTAATTCTAGAGCATTACTGTTATTACTAGTTCTCTTACTAGGTATTAAGTTAACACCTAACTCAATCAACTTACCTAACTCATCACTATAGAAATCATTATCACAGACCTCAACATCGACTTCGGCAATACCGTTTAAGTAGTAAGATAATGAGTAGGTGAAGTCTTCAGTAAATTTTATTCGTAATCTCTTAATATTACTTGAAGCTATGTAACTAGCTATTAATGCTGACGCCCTATCTGAGTAAGTCCCTGTAGGATTATACCTCTCATTCTTTATCAATACATTATGAATCCTACTTATCGGAGTTAATCCCTCACTATGTGTAACTACCCTACTAAAAGTCGGTAGTAAGGTTTCATACCTCCAAATATTTGCTTTACTTTTACATACCTTAAACTTAGGATTAAGCCATATAATCTCTAGAGGCCCACCACATACCGGGCACTTCATAAGTATTTCATTAAACTCCCTCCTACAGAATAAGCAGGTTGTGAGAAACTTATCACTTCTATCATTACTTAAGGTCAATTCTTCACCATAGACAGGAAATACTCGTAGAGTTTCCTTTCAGAAGTTACTTCAGGATGGAATGTCACAGCTAATAACGGACCCTGAACAGCAACTATACCTACCCTACCTACTACTGGGTGGTTTAAGTAACTAATTATCTTAGCCGGGTCTCTAGCATCTATAATTCCAGGAGCTCTTATGAATACCGCATTAACATCACCTATACCTTCAACATAGACTTTAGTTATGAAGGAGTCTTTCTGCCTCCCGAATATATTCCTAATAACTGTTATATTCATGAGCTTTAGTATTGGTTGATTAACCTCTCCAACAACTCTATCTACGACCTTACTAGCTAGTAAGATAGCACCAGCACAAGTACCCATCACAGGCATCCCACCCTTAACGAAATCCGTAATACCCTCATCAAGACCTTTAAACTTAATTAAACGTCCTATAGTTGTAGACTCACCTCCAGGTATTATGAGTGCGTCGAGGTCTCTAAGATGACTTGAGCACTTCACTAAAACTACATCTAAGTTAAATAATTCTCTTAATGCCTGCACATGTTCGAGGAAGTCTCCTTGAAGTGCTAAAACACCTACTCTCACCTTCACTTACCTCTAACCTGCATTAACTCCTCTGGTTTAAGATTTCTCACATCAATTCCCAGCATTGACGCTTTTTCAGAAACCATTTTCTGAGCTTCAACAACTACTTCAGGGTTGTCGTAAAACGTAGTTGCTAGAACTATAGCTTTAGCCCTCACCTCCGGATCCTTACTCTTAAAAATACCTGAACCAACGAATACACCATCAGCTCCTAACCACATCATCAACGCTGCATCTGCAGGTGTTGCTATCCCACCAGCTGCGAAATTCACTACCGGTAATCTCCCTAACCTAGCCGTTAACAACGCTAATTCGAAGTTAACCTTATTCTCTTTAGAGTATATGTATATAGACTCAACATCTCCAGTCATATAATAACCTCTTAATAGAGCTATATCCCTATTCACAAGCTTCATATGCTTTACCGCCTCAGCGACATTCCCAGTCCCCGGCTCACCCTTAGTCCTAATCATAGATGCACCCTCAAATATACGTCTTAACGCTTCAGGTAAGTTCCTAGCACCATTAACAAATGGTGTTTTAAACACCCACTTATTTATGTGCTTTCTCATCAACTGGTGTTAAAACCTCACTCTCATCTATTAAGTCAACACCTACCTCCTCAAGCAACCTAGCCTCCCAACTATGGCCTATCCTACATTTAGCAGATACTGGTATAGTTACAGACTCCATAACCTGAGTAATAACGTTTAAATCAGCTGTCCTAGCAACACCCCCAGCCATCCTGACATCATATGGGAGTTTATCTAGTACCATAACACCAACAGCACCTGAATCCTCAGCAATACCTGCTTGTTCAGTGGTAGTTACATCCATTATAACCCCACCCTTAAGCATCGATATAAAACTGTATTTAATTAATGGTGTCCCAGTCTTTAACGGAATTAATTCCTTACCTTCATCTCTAACTTTATCTCTGAATTCAAGTAGATTATATATGAGGTCATACAGTTTCTCTAGGAATACGTAGGAGTCAACCAACTTCATATACCGCCCTAACTAACTACGAATACACTGTATTAACCACTACTGAACGTTCAATCAGTAAAGCTCATTCATACCCTACCACTAGTTAATATCTTCTCAAGCCATGTCAAGTACCTTAAGTCTAGACCTAAAGATCTTAACTTCTTAATAACTCCTTCAACATCGTAATGATTTCTGTATAGTCTAAACTCACCACTTCTTAAGTCTAGGATAGCTGCTGATGTCCTGTAATCACCATCTCTAGGCTGTCCAACACTCCCAGGATTTAAGACCCTCATACCTCTAATCCTTAAATCCATAGGTATGTGGGTATGTCCAACTACGATTAAGTCAGTATCTACAGGTTTAGGTCTGACTGCGTATATACTAGGGGTTAGAGCTAGTAGGATTTCCGATTCAGGTAATGATGGTTTTAAATACCCGTAAAGTGGGTTTCTAGGAGATCCGTGGGTTAAGTAAATCCTTACATTATCAATTGTTAAGTTACGGGTTATTGGTAGGGATTTAAGCCAATCTATCTGCTCCTTACTTAACAACCTATACGAGATGTTAACTCTAGTATACTCGCTTAACTCATGTAATTCAGGAGCACACCTACAGTCAGTATTAAACGCTACTGCATAGTCATGATTACCCATTAAAACTACATCAGGTCTTAAACCCTTAATTAAATCCACTACAACATGTGGTTCAGGACCGTAATCAACTAAATCACCTAGGACGAATACGTAATCCCAACCACCGACACTCTCTAAAAGAGTCTTAAGTGCGTCAGCATTACCGTGGATGTCCGAGATAATTAAAACTTTAACCATCTACACTAACCACCAACTTAATTAAGGTATATTACTAATAAATCTACAACATAATTAAGTTCGCAGCTACCTCACGTACTTAACGTATTGAGTCTAACTACTGATGGTTGAGTATTGATTATCTGTGGAATTGATTCCTTACTATTGACTCCAGTTTTATCCGGTATAGCAACTACTAAGACCTTAATGACCTCAGGTATCTTAATGAGTATCTCCTTAGTTATACTAGATATTAATACTTGAGTTGTTTTTAGGGTTGCATTACTAGGTAACCTCACCCATAACTCAACCTCAACAAAACTCCCTAAATTCCTTAGTAATACCTTCTTAACCGATACGTTGGCATTCCTTTCAATGATGTTAATTATCCTATACTTGAGGTGTCTAGGGTAGTTAATATCTAGTAAGTTAAATACTGATTCCTTAACAACATTTACAGAACACTTTATAGCGTATGCAGATACCATTAAAACCAGTATGTTCTCAATAATTACTAGTTGGAGTATGTTAGAGAGTATTAAAGCTATACTATTAACGAACTCTATCAACGCATCTAATGATGTCTTCACAGCTGTTGACTTAACTAGGACCTTCCCATACCTACCATACTTTAAAACATACCTAGAGAATATGTATGAAAGGATACCACTACCTATTAAGTATAGTGAGAACTCAGATGAAGTAATCTCAGTATTCGCTAAAGTACTAGGTATTAAGTAAATCACTACTGAGATAGTGATTACGGCTATGAATATTGATGAAACATCCTCAACCCTTAATAACTCATACCTACGACCGTTTAAGGTCTTAGAAGTAACTACCCTCAACACTATAAATAATGTTAGGTATGTTATAGAGTCTAGAATCCATAGTATAGAATCTATTAAGATTAAGTTAGACCTAACCACGATTAAGTACAGTAACACACCTAGTAATCCGTAAGTTAATGAGCTAATAAATAGAATTTTAAATAAGTTCGCCATACGGTAAAACCTTACTATCTTCTTAACAGTAACTCTCCCTAACATAGGAATCACCTAAGTATAAACTAGGGTATGAGGCTGACGTCTAAAGAGTCTAATACCTCTAAAATAGTATTTGATTTACGACTTAAAAATTTTCACGAATTACTAGATATTATTTATGGTAAGACCTACTAGGTTAAGGTAATACCTACGCTTAAGTAAGTATCTTCGAGAACCCCATACTCAGTATTTTTAAGTTTTGATGATGTTATATCTTCTGGTGCTTAAGATACCATTACATGATGATTTAATAGCTGAGTTATCTAGGGTTATTAACGATCTCCTTAGTAGGGTAGTTGCTGTTGATGATTTAAGTAGGTATGTCCGTGAGGTCTATTCATACCCTTTAAGAACTTCTCAAAGTAGTGAACCACCAGACGTCGTAGCTAGTGATTCGAGTAGGGTGGTTAAGAAGTTGTCCTTAGCTACGGTATACGCTATACAGGCAGTCTCAGCAAATATCTCCTTAAGGGAGTCTAGATCGAGTAGGTTCGTGATTAAGTGTACCTCAGGTTACTACATACCGACACCGAGTGAGGTCGTACCTGAGGAGTTAATGCTACGTATAACACAGTTACTCTCTAGGGTTTTAGAAGTTGATTCAGTACTTGAGGTTGTAGACCGTGCTGAGGTAGCGTTATTTGACGGCTCCTTAATATCGTTTTTATGGGGTTATAGTAGTAGGCCACTACCTAAGGGGTTGAGGTTTACAGGTTATAGCGGCTTCAGTAATTTAAGGGATATGTGGTATGAGATATTCAGGAAGATTACAGAGATTGTAAAGTTGGTGAAGCCTTTATTCATAGCTAAGACCCTTAGGAGGAGTTACTACGTGGATATTCTACTAAGTGGTGAGACCCCTAAAGAGATTAAATCTGAAGTTAATGACTTAATACTGATTAATATGTTGAGGAGGCTTGGTAAACTACCTAAGCAACCATACATACTCCAACCAGTTTACGTAACTACTGATAAACTGCCTAAGCCCCTCAATAGCTTAAATATAGACTTAAGCCCGTTAATACCTATGACCGTAACTTACGTAGCGTTTAACCACTCAACACAACCTTACCAGGTATCAGTACCTGGTGTATGGGGGGTTGATGAGTTAGTAGATATTATTAGTTCAATATATATTTACTCACATACCGGTTATCCAGACCCTCTCAGAGTAGTCCATAGTAAGAGTAAGTTAAGTACTGAGGAGTTTAAGTATATACTGTATAAATTAGGTCTAAACTCTATACCTACAGGACGTGAACTACTGGGTGAGTTCCTATAGATAGACCGATAGGTATTGTCGGTGAGGTATCTAAACCAACTGAGGTGGATGTTAAGGCATTAACACCGGTACCTGTAGGTACTTACGTATATATAAGGTTCGTGGTTAGGGACCCGATAACTTATGAGGAACGTGTGAGGGAGGTCGTAGGTCTTATAGGTTCATCACTGTTTAAGTCTGTAGTACCTATAGTAACTACTCAGAATTTAACAACTTATGAGAGGACGTCACCGTTAAGTAGTTTAAAGAGTGAGAGTTATATGAAGGCTTTAATAATAGCTGATATCACTGGTGGGAGGGTAGAAGCACCTAGATACCCACCACCACCTGAGACCCCGGTATACCTAGCAAGACCTGAACATGTAGGAGCTATATATAGGAATAACCCTGAAACCAGTGTGGAGATAGGGTCTTTAGTCGGTTTTGAAGACCTTAGAATTAGAGTTAATATCAACGCATTAACTAAGCACTTACTAATAACTGGGACTACAGGTTCTGGTAAGAGTAACTTAGTTGCTGTATTAGCTGATAGGGTTGCAGGGATTGGTGGTTCAGTAGTTATCTTCGACGTACATGGGGAGTACGGGGATTTAATCAGTGAGACTCCTGGTAAGGTAAGTATTGTTAAGTATGAAGCAGCTATAAATCCTATAGAACTACCTATAAGCCTCTTAGTAAGCTTCATAATACCTGAAGGAACTGCAACTAAGCAGAGGAGGATTTTAAGGAATGTGTTGAAGGATTTAAACGATAAGATTCGTGAGAGGTCTGTAAAGAGTAGGAAGCCTTACTCCCTAGTAGTTAAGGAGATCTACAAGGAATCACATACTCAGCAAACACTTGAAGACCCTGTCGATATGTATAAGGACTTACTGATTAGGAATATTAAGTTTAAGTCTCAAGATAAGGATGAGAAAAGCGTTACAGATGTCGTAGATAAGGTTGAGGATTTCTTCGAATGGCGTAGGATTGATTTAGAAGCAAGGAAGATTAGTGAGTTATTAGGTAATAGTAAGGTTGTAGTAGTTGATGTTTCTGCATTCACTGATGAGGAGAAAGACTACATGCTTAAAGTCGTAGCTGAGGACCTACTATGGTATCTTAAGGAAGGACTTAGGAAGGGGCTTAACGTCATACCGACACTACTTATTATTGAGGAAGCACACATATTCTTAAGCAGTGATAACACTAAGTCTAAAGGAACCCTCCAGAGGTTTATTAGGGAGGGTAGGAAGTTCGGCGGTATGTTAGTCATAGTTAGTCAGAGGCCTAGAGCATTAGATATTAACGTAGTTTCTCAAATCCAGAACTACGTATTCTTAAAGTTAGTTCAGAGTAAGGATAGGGCTACAGTTATGGAGATAACTGATATATTAAGTGATGATTACGTCAACATACTACCTACACTACCACCTGGTTATGGGTTGATAATGGGTGAGTGGATCGGTAAGTACCCAGCATACGTTAGGATAGATAAACATGAAGGTAAGAGGGCTGGGGCAACACCAGACGTAGTAAGTATTTGGAGGGAGGGTATGAGGATACGTAGTAAGTCTTTAGAGGTTAGGTCATTATCTAGTGAGTGGGAGGGTTAGACATTGTTAATACTCCATACATCTGATACACACTTAGGTGCTTCAAAACCTAGTAGGTTAAGGGATAGGGAGTTAGACTTCTACGAAGTATTTGATGAGGTTGTGGAGATAGCTATTAAGGAAGGTGTTGATGCTGTAATACACTGTGGTGACTTATTCGATGATGCTAGACCGAACCCTCAAACATACTACTACGTATTTAAATCACTTAAGAAGTTAAGGGAGGCCGGTATTGAATTCCTAGTGATTGCAGGACAACACGATATGCCTAAGGTATCAGCCCTATCACCTATTAAGGTCTTAGAGGAGGTTGGTCTTGTGAAGGCCTTAGCAACATCACAACCACTAACACATGTAGTTAAGCTACGTAGTGGTGAGTTAGGTATTACTGCAATACCTTACGCAGACCCCATAACAATTCAGGAGTATATTAGGATTGTTAAGAAGCCTAACACCAGTAAGAAGTTGTTGATGGCACACCTACTGCTTAAGGAGTTAAACATACCTGAAGCCCACGTAACTATCAATGACTTAAGAGTTAGTGAGTATAACTACGTAGCACTCGGTGATTACCATATCAGATATGAAGTTAATGTTAGTGGTACACCAGTTGTATATCCTGGAGCGACAGAGTCTTTAAACGTCTTAGAAGGTGTTAATGATAAGTATGTTGCGTTAGTAGACTTCAGCAGTGGTGGGGTAGTAGTTAATTGGGTTAAACTTAGTAAGCCTAGGAAGTGGTTAGTTGTGAAGCCTAAGGACTATGAGGAACTACGTAGGTTTCTAGAAGGTTTAGAATACAGTAAATTTAATAAACCTCCAATACTCCATATAGAGATAGGCAGTAAGGAAGTACTGAACTTAAGCCGTAAGTTAATCATCAACCTCTTAAGTAGTTTAAGAGATAAGGGTAAGATCCTCACATATAAGGTGGAAGCACCTGGAGTCTCAGAAGAAGGTGATGTAGGGTACCCTAATGAAGAACCTATACAGACCCCCACACTAGAGTTAGTAGTCCATAACTTAATTAAGGACCCTGTAATATCCGATTATGTAGTGAGGATCGTTAAGGGTTGTGATGATGTAGAGTTTATTAAGTTGTTAATTAACGGTCTTATAAACGACCCTGAAGTCATTAGTAAGTTGGAGAAGTTGGTGAGTGTTAAGTGATTATCAGGAGTGTTAAACTTACGAATATATTATCCCATGAGGATTCAGAGATCACGTTTCCTGACGGTATAATAGCTATAGTAGGTCCTAACGGTGCTGGTAAGTCATCAATAGTTGATTCAATCTACATAGCACTCTTCACAGAGGCTAGACCGGATATTAGGGGTATGGAGAAGGAGTTCATAGTTATGAGGGGTAAGAAGAGGGGTGAGATCTCAGTAGTTTTAGAAGTTGGTGGTGTTAAGTACTTAGTAGTTAGGGAGTTAAACGTTGATACCCCGGCTCAGGCCTACCTATACCTACTAGAAGGTAGTAGTAGGAAGGTTAAAGCTTACGGAGTGTTAAACGTTCCTAAGGAGTTAGGTAGGGTCTTAGGGTTAGTCACAGTAGATAGTAAGGGGTTAAGAGATATAATTAGGAGTACTATAATCGCACTTCAGGACGAATTAACTGAGATAATAGATATTAGGGATTCTGAGAGGAGGGAACGGATACTATCGTTATTAGGCCTTAGCTACCTAGAGAAGTCACTATCAGTTATTAAGGAGTTGACTAAGGAGAAGGATAGATTGGAAGGGGTCTTAATCAGTGAGAAGAGGTCTTTAGAGGAGAAGAGGAATGAGCTTAAAGAACTTCATAGTATGAGGAGTAAGTACTTAACTCAGAAACGTGAGGAGGAGTTAAGCATAAGTAGGTTAAGGGATAAACGTGATAGTTACGTCAGGAATATAGCGTTGGTTGAGGAAGCTTTAGAGGTATGTAATGAGTTGAGAAACTTAATGATCTATAACAGAATTAAGGAGTTAGAAGATACTGTCTCGAAGTTAGGGGTAGTTGATGTGTGGGATCCTAGTAAGTACTCCCTAGTAACTAAGGAGTTAAGTAAGGCTTATGAAGAGTTAAACAACATTCAGAACACATTAACATCAATACTTAAGGAGGTTTCTACGAAGGTAGGTGTAGTAATTGATAATTACGAAGTACTTAACATGTTAATTAATGATTTAAGACGTAGACGTGATGAGTTAAGCACATCTATTGAGAGGTTGAGGGCTCTTAAAGACATCTACACCATATACTTAGGGAAGTTCGAATCTACTAGTAGGTGCCCTATATGTGGTTCATTAATAACTAATCCTGAAGATATTAAGAGGAGGTTAGCTAATGAGTTAAGTAGTTTAGAAGATAATATCAAGTCTATTAAGCAGGAATACGCAAGTGTAGATGCTAAGATAAGTGTTGTTGAGAAGTCGTTAAACACTATGAGTAGGTACTTAGGTAAGAAGGAGGTGGTGTTAGGTAGGGTTAATGAGGTTAGGAGTCAGGTTGAATCCCTTAACGACTTAGCACGTAAGTTATGTAGTGAGTTACTTAAGGGGTCTACCGGTATGGTGACTCAGCAAATCAGTGAATGTGTTGAGTCACTAAACATGCTGAAGGATAAGTTGTTGAGTCTTAGGAAGGAATTAGATTTCCTAAGGAGTTATGAGGTAAGTATCTCATCAAGACCTGAGGGAGTTGGAATTGATGATCTAAGCAGTAGGTTGGAGAAGTTACTGGCAGGTATAGGTCTTCAAGTAGGTACCCCTAAGGAGTTAAAGGATTTTGATAGGTTAATCAGTGAGTTATCACTGAAGAGGAAGGAGTTACAGGAAGAGTTAAATAAAGTTATTGATGAGCTTTCTAAGGCTGAAGGTAGGTTAAAGTCTTTAGAAGATCGGTTAGCTGATGTTGATGAGAGGATTAAGTCCTTAGACTCATGGATTAAGAATAAGGAGAAGGAGGTTAGTGAGGTAGAACGTAAGATCAGATCTTTAAGAATTATCGATGAATTTAGTAGGAAGTACTTAGGTAAGGATGGGTTAATAGCTAAGGAGTTAACTAGGGTTGCTAGGTTAGAGCTTGAGAGGAGGGCTAATAAGATACTATCTAGGTTAGGTCTTAGACCTATAGAGATTAGTGATGATTTTAGGATAAGTGTTAAGGTGTTGAATGAGTCCTTACCGATTAGTAACGCAAGTGGTGGTGAGAGGGTGGGTATTGCAATAGCTCTTAGACTAGCATTAGCTGAGTTGGTAATGGGTAGGAGCCCTACAGTACTGATACTTGATGAACCAACGATCTACTTAGATGAGGATAGGAGGACACAGGTCTTCGAAGTTATTAAAGAACTAGGTAAGTCGTTAAAACAGGTAGTTGTCGTAACTCATGACGAGAGTGTAGTTGATATCGCTGATAAGGTGATTAAGGTAGAGAATGTAGGTGGTGTTAGTAGGGTTATCAGTAATTAATTTAAGTCTCTATATAGTTAATACCTAACCACTTACTAAGTAGTTTTAACCCACCCCTAATATCCCCGAACGCTATTACGTAGTGATTACCTACAACCTCTTCTAAGAACTTAGAGGGGTTATCTATCCTAACCCTGATCTGGAGTGCATTACTGATACCGTAGCTAACTACATTACCTATGGTGACGTGGACCTTATCTACGAGTTTACCGTAAATCCTAAAGATAGTTACTGTGGTTAACGGTATCTCAGGCCTGCAGTGGACTACCGGGATCCTATACCTTATAATTGAGGGTGGTTCACTAGAGACTATATGGACTTTAGAGCTATCCTCAGCTACAGAAGCAGGTGCTGCGCAATGCATGAAGGTTAAAACACCATCTCTACTCACTGAGAACGGGTCTGATATCAGTGCTGACCTACCGCTTAAGTACCTAGCGATTAATAAACCAACAACGTTTAAAACCTCACCCTCACATCCTATGATCTGATCGTCTATAAACCCTAAACATGGGTTAACGTTGAATAACTGGAATAACTCTGTATAGCACTCCAACGCTATAGCATCCAACCTCATAACTTCTTGAATCTTCTTAATAGCTAGGTATAACTTTAAAGCCTTCTTAACACCCTCTTCAGGAGCTTCTAAGACGTACTTACTCCTCACCTCACTCAACTTACTGTTGACTTCATCATCTCTTACGTTATTGAAGGAATTCATAACCTCGTTAAGAGGTATATGAACTACATCAACTCCAAACCTATCCTTAAGTATAGTCCTATCGTAATGTGAGGCAACCATAGGCGGTATAATACCGCCTACAACCCCAATCCTAACATTAGATAACCTCCTCAGTAGGGCTGCTACCTTAATAAACTCCTCAATATCCTTAAGAACGCTTAAATCCGTAGGTGGGCTATGAATTAACTTAACCTTTAAACCCCTCTCCCTTAAATAACCTACAGCACTAGCTGCTGTAGGGAAGGAATACCTAGACGGTAGTGTCCAGATAACTGTAGGTAGTTTAACGTGGTCTACGAATAATGCCTGTAGATGGCCTGTGAACCCATGTAGTGAGAGTACTATCGAAGCATCGAAATCATACTTCCTAACCTCCTCAACCCTCTCTAAAATACTTACCTCATCATTAAGTGGTGACCCTATAACCAACTCAGCATCTAACTTCTTAAGAGTACCTACTAATGACTCGTAATCACTACGTACATCAGGTGATGTTATAGAACCTATAGGCATTACGTAAACTTTAGGCTTACTGAACATTGTAATCCCTAGCATATTACGTAGTACTAGGTAATAACTTTTCATCTTAAGTATTAAAACCTGTGAGTGTAGTATCTATAGAATAACCATGACTTCAGTAGTGGTTGAGGTTAAGGACTTAGTTAAGGATTATGACGGCTTCAGAGCTCTTAATAAAGTATCGTTTAATGTTTACGAAGGTGATATATTCGGGTTAATAGGTCCTAACGGTGCTGGTAAGACTACCTTATTCAGGATACTAGCTACCTTACTAATACCGACATCAGGTACAGCTACTATCTACGGTTATGACGTCGTTAAGGATTCTAATGAGGTGAGGAAGTTAATTACCTACCTACCTGAGGACGCAGGCATTTACAGGAATATAACAGCTTATGAATACCTAAGATTAATTGCTAAGGCATACTACACATCATCATCAGATGTTGAGGAATGTGTTGAGTTAGGGGTTAAACTACTAGGTCTAGGTGATAGGATCTATGATAAGATGAAGACCTACAGTAAGGGTATGAGGAGGAGGGTTCAGGTTGTTAGGGCTTTAATGATTAGACCTAAAGTAGCTATACTTGATGAACCTACAGTAGGTTTAGACGTGATCTACTCGAAAGGAATTAGAGATCTTATAAAGGAGTTCAGTAAGACCTACGGAACAACAGTACTTATATCTAGTCATAACATGTTTGAAGTTGAGGGGTTATGTAATAGGGTTGCTTTAATATCTAACGGTAAGTTAATTGTTGAAGGATTTACTGAGGAACTCATCAGTAAGTACGGTGTTAAGAATCTTGAGGAATTATTCATAATGTTTGTGAGGGGTGTTAATGCTTAAGGAGTTAATTCTTAAGGAGTTTAAAGACTTAGTTAGGGATCCTAGGATTTGGATACCGTTCATAATATCAGCGTTAGTACTACCTCTGACAGGCTTAATAGTATCTGGTGGTATGAGGGAGTCTATATCAGGGATAGCAATACCTTCTAACGTGTTAGTAAGTGATTTAGATAATACTCAACTAACTAGGTATGTAATCAATAACTTAAACACTACTGGATTAGTAGCTAAGTTAGAAGTGGTTAATATATCAGATATGGAGTTACTGAAGGATATAGCTGTAAGTAAGGGTTATGAAGTCATCATAATAATAACTCCGGACTTCACCAACACAGTACTTAATAATTTAAGACCTAACTTAACTATCGTCGATGTAGTTAAATCTATATCATTCATACCATCACTTAAGTCATCAATATTCTCATCAGTGATAAATGATTTAGTAGGGGACTACATACTTAAGACCCATGGTGTGAATCTAACATTAGACTTAGTGAAACAACCTGTAAATACAGTCTCACTCACCTACATATCCACAATTAATCAGACAGTAGTTGGGGGTTCCGGGATCTTCGTACAGGTGAGTATGGCATCTATTTTAATGCCGATAATGTTCATGATCATAACAATAACTGTTCTTCAAATGGCTGCTACATCAACAGCTATCGAGAATGAAGAGAAAACACTTGAAGTACTACTTACACTACCTATTAGTAGGTTTAAGATACTCCTAGGTAAGTTACTAGGTTCTTTTGCTGTGGCATTATTAGGTTCTCTCGCAAGTATTGTAGGGTTTATAATCTATATATTAATGTTCTCAACAGTATTTCAGTCAATGATACCTAGTACTGAGGGGTTCAACATCACCCCTATCTTCAACCTAATCAACTTTAAAAGTGTAGCGTTCTTAATAGTAAGTTTAATTCTGTCGTCATTCGCTATGGCGGCTTTAGGAGTTACTGTAGGTGTTTTAAGTAGTGATGTTAGGATTGCATCAACGGTCTCAAGCCCTATAGTGATGTTAGTTGTGTTACCAGGTTATTACGTAATGTTTGCTGATGTAGGTAGGTTAGGTAGTACTCTTAAGTACTTACTTTACATGATACCATTCACTCAACCGATGATTATGGCTAAAGAACTGATGTTCTCAAGTCCTGGGGAGTTAACGATTTTATGGTTGATTACATCGCTTATATTCTCATTAGTACTGATACTACTAACCTCACAATTACTGAGGTTTGAGAAGTTAGTTAGGGTTCAGAGGTTCGTTAGTAGGTTAAGGAGGAGATATACCTAACTCGTCCTCCACATTACTACGTATCTCAGTAGCTATATCATGTATGAGTTCTCTGTAGTGGTCGTCAGCTCTATACCATACAGTAGGTGGTTTCCTCAAACCCTTAAGTACTTGAGCCATTAACGTAACTATACGTCCTACATTAGCTGAGTCAAGCAGTAGTTTAGGGTCTTCTAAAGCGTTACCCTCACCTACATAGTATGCTAGAGCCCATGGAGGTATCACCATACCGAAACTGTTAGTCACAGCCATAAGATTAGATATTAGTGCTACAGCACCCTCATCATTACCTACAGCAATGAATCCAACTACCTTACCGTCAAGCCAGCTCCTCCCATCAACGTATATCATGTTCTCAAGGACTGTCAACCTATCTAGGAAGTTCTTAAGTAGGCCGCTAACACCGAACCAGTAGATAGGTGATGATATTATAAGAGCGTCACATTCAATAACCTTCGGGTATAGTTTAACCATATCGTCATTTATAGGGCATGGGTAAACACATGCTTTAATATCGTCGCTAACGCATCCGAGGCAGGGCTTGATCTCATACTCATACAGATTTACTAACTCAACTTCAGCACCTTCTAACTCAGCAGCTCTTAAAGCTAGTTTCAATGCTTGGAAGCTATTACCGTACGGTCTCGGAGACCCGTTAATCCCTAACACCTTAACCATCGACTACACCCCCATAACTACTAAACCCTAACTACGTCATAGTAATTTAATTATTGATTGACTTATAAGCTATTAAGCTATGATCGAAGTTTAACTAGATTATGTTTACGAACCCAGTCATGAGTAGTATAGCTGTAATAACTACAGTAGCCCACTGTACTACATTATTAACTTTAGTGAGGCCGTACTTCCTAGAGAACTCATAGATAATCCTACCACCGTCTGTAACTATTAGTGGGGCTGCATTAAATATTGCGAGGCTTATGTTAACTAGGTAGGTCCAGTAAAGGACCCTACCTAGGTAGTATAGGTGTTTAGGTGTCTCAGGTGAGAGTCCCTCAACAACTAATATACCTAATCTAGACCAATTCGATGGTTTATTAACTACTACGACTTCAGGCTTATATAACTCACTAACGATAACATCATCCTCTAACCCCTTAATCCTGGATATATTAATCACTAACGTAGTTGATATGTTAGCTATTGATGAGAGGTAATTCCTTAAGTCGTTTAAAGTCCTTATCCTAGTTCCGTTTATATCGTTGATCACTGAAGGTGTTGGTAGTCCAGCAACTACAGCTGGTGCTTGAGGACCTAAACTCCTATCTAATTCTTGAATTATAACTACTGAGTACTGACTAATACCTACTGAAGCAGTATTCAGTAGTAGGAGTGTTAGGAGTGCTATAGCTGTATTGGAGAGAACACCTGCTGATAACACCTTAACCTTACTAATTAATGAGGCGTTGTTATAGTCGTTATCGTTGATCCTTACGTAAGCGAATGGGAATACTAAGAAGATTCCTAAACCCCAAGAATCAACCTTAATACCCTCATTCAGAGCTACTAAAGCGTGTGAGAACTCATGAACTATAATACCTATACCAACACCTACTAAGAAGTAGAGTATCGTCATACCCCTAATAGTTACACCTGGAACTACCGGGACTAGAGGAGCTTCAACAACCCTACTAACACCTAGTAAAGACTTAATGATATTGAGTACTGAAGGTAGTGCAATCCAGTAGAAAATAAGTATCAGAATCACCACGTTTAACATACCTACAAACCCGACAACCCTACTAACCACGGCAGACCTCCTAAAACTTAAGTTAAACCTCGATACATCAACCATCACTGTGAAGAAGCTGATGGTGATGTTCCTACTCTTAACTAATGATGAGAACCCCCTACTATATATGTTGAGTAGATATAGTACCAACTCTACGATTATTATTAATAGCAGTACCTGTAGTACTGTATCCAACATCACATCCAATACCTAATAAATCTACTACTTAAGCATTTATGTCTTATATTAAGTTATTAAGGGTTCATAACCTTAATATTAAGGTGTTAAGTGTTGAGGAGGGAGCAGGGTCAGAAATTAGTTGGTCTGATACTACTAGTTGGTTTAATGATAGCTATAGTTGTTTTAGGGGTTGTAGGTACTTTAATTGAGAGGAGTAAGGTGGGGAGTACCACACAAACTCAAATACCTACTAACGTAAGTGTTGAGAAACCAAAATCTACAGAGAACACCACATCAACTACTGTAGTAATACCGAAGTAAGTAACAATTAATTAATGTTTTACTTGAACATAACAACTGTTTAGAACCATACCTGACCTACCTGAGAGTAGGTCTACGTAATACATTACATTACTTACGAAGTCTTTAAACCTTAGAATAGGTACTATGAATGACCCGTTAACATACCCACTCAAACTATCAGTTAGAGTTACTATCACAGGTATTAAGTACTTAGCCTTAGTCAATACCTTATAATCCTTCAAAACATAACCACACCTAGCACTTAACTCCTCCACCTTAACCCTATGGTCACTAGCTATACGTGTAAGCCTCCCCCTCTTACTGTAGTTAGGACTCCAATGCTTACAATCTATAACTAAACCCACCTCAGACGACTCCTCAATACCTACGACATCTACTTCATACCTCCTCAAACCAAACCTTAAATTCCTAATCACGTGATAACCACTTAATGTTAAGTGATTACTAACTAATTCTTCAAAGTACTTCCAATTCAGTAGTTTTGAGATGGATTCAACATCATATCCAAGGGATAGTAGCTCTAACGCTAGATTCACTAACGACTTAATACATACTTCACCACCTAATCCGAGGTATATTAAGTCCTTACTAATTAAGAACTCCACCAACGACTCAGACAACTCACTACGTTCTAAACAACTACGTTTGGAGAACTCCTCATAAACCCTGAATAACTTATGTATGGTCTCAGACGAGAACACCACTCTTCACCTATCTAAGAGATCACCTCCCTCATCATCAACTAATGATATGTGGTAAGTACTTAAAAGTTAATTACTTCACTAAGAACTTATTCTTCGGTGTTTATACTGAGTAACTACAGCTACGGAAGCATATGTAGTAATGACTCTATAGTTGGTGGTTATCGTGAGTTCAGCATTAGATAAGTTATTAAGGGTTTTAGACCTAGTAGATATTAAGACATTCAAGAGGTTAGTACTTGTAGAATCAGATGAGGATTTAAACATGTTTAAGAGTTTCTTAGGTGATGAAGGTACTGCATACCTGCTTATACATGGGCTTCAGAATCCAGTAAGTAACTTCTGGTTTGAAATACCTGAGGACTCATTCCGAGAAATTATAACTTCATTTAAGCCTTACATAGTTGGTGAACTAACTGATTTGGTAGTATACATTAGCTTAACCCCTTCAAACCTAGTAATTACTTACGAAGTACTTAAGGAGGTTAAAGTAGTTTGCGGTAATACTAGGAAGGTATTATTCATTAAGGTTAACTCACCAATTAATGATGATGAACTAACAAACATACTCACATATTTCGTGAGGGTCGTCAAGGAGGACTTAGTGAATTACGTAGTGATTATTAGTAAGGATTTATTAAAGTACTTAAGACTTATCAGCGATGATAATTCATTAATTAAATGTTTAGATATTATATTGAGGAATAGTGACGGTG
>JAJHRE010000036.1 GCA_020832985.1 Desulfurococcaceae archaeon
TACAGAGGGCTGCAGGAGGAGACCTCACACAATTAAAATCCCTATATAGTAAATGCTTCGCATGTAGGAGATGTGAGTATGTATGTCCTAGAGGAATACCTATACTATCGTTAATCTTAGCAGCATCTAAGGATGTCATACTTAATGAGAAGTATAAGTGTAGGGCTGGTAGAGGACCGATACAGGATACTGAGATTAGAGCTGTTG
Source organism: Desulfurococcaceae archaeon (assembly GCA_020832985.1). Lineage (GTDB taxonomy): Archaea > Thermoproteota > Thermoprotei_A > Sulfolobales > NBVN01 > CAZZLT01. The sequence goes on from JAJHRE010000036.1 coordinate 208, forward strand.
GTAAGGATATAGTCATAGGTACGATACCTGGTGTTATAGCGTTCGTTGGTTGTGCTAACTGGCCTGACGGAGCTCAAGACATAGCTGAGATGGTTAGGGAGTTCGCATCGAGGAGGTATATAATTACAGCGTCTGGGTGTTCAGCTATGGCTATAGCAATGTATAGGAATGAGGAAGGTCAGACACCTTATGAAGAACTCCCAGGTACTTTCGAAGCTGGTGGACTCGTTAATGTAGGTTCATGTGTAGCTAATGCCCATATAGCTGGTGCAGCGATAAAGATAGCAAATATATTTGCTAAGCTACCGTTAAGAGCCAACTATACTGAGATAGCTGATTACATATTAAATAGGGTTGGGGCTGTTGGGGTTGCGTGGGGTGCTATGAGTCAGAAGGCAGCAGCTATAGCTTCAGGCTTCTGGAGACTAGGTGTACCGGTTATTGTAGGTCCTCACGGTATGAAGTATAGGAGGATGTTACTTGGGGATGTAGAGAATGAGGATGTATGGTATGGTTATGATATTATGACTGGTGAGAAGGTATGGTTAGGACCTGCCCCAGCACACCTATTCTACGCTGCAGAATCTAAGGAGGAGGCTATGGTTATGATAGCTAAACTCTGTATAAGACCTGCAGACACACCTCAAGGTAGGGCTATAAAACTTACAAACTACGTATCACTGTATAAGAAGTTCTACGGAGGGGATAAACTACCACCAGATATACACCTATACATAAGGACTGAAGGGGATATACCAATACCGTTTAGAGATGAGGTCTTAAGCCATCTTAAAGAAGTTGGGTGGAGTGAGAGACCGAGTATCTCAAACCCAACAATAATTGAGGATATTATTGAGGTTTATAAACGTAGGAGGGGTGGTGAGTAATGGCGTTAGAGTACTGGCTCTACGGGGATATACCTCCAGGACCGATAAAAGCATCAGTAATCACAGATATTAAATCTGTAGTTGATATACTTAAGAGATATAAAGGTAAATTACTTGCGATAGGGTCTCAGATAGTAAGGTTATGTGAGCTCACATCACAAGACCTCATAGATAGGGTGGTATCGATAGCATTAAACTCTAACACATCAATATCTACATCCTCACCAGCTGTTGTAAAGACCCTCGATTTAAAGGGTATTAAGGATTATGAGGTAGCATTCCCACTCGAACTTATGCAGAGGGTTTCGAGGAAGGGTGTGGAGTTAGTAATGTTCTTAGGTTATCCATACTACTATGAGTGGCTCTTCTTAAACTACCTCAAACACTACGCACCAAACACTAAAACATTGAGTTTAGAACCATATGCACAACCAAATGCTACATGGACTCTAACATCACTACCCCTCCCACTATGGTATAAGAATATATGTAGTCTAGAGGAATTACTTAAAAAGGGTGTGTAGATAGTTAAGAATATGGTGGGGTAATGACTATCACTATTAAGGTGTTAGAACCTGTAGAACTACCTAAGGATGTTAAGGTCCAGGTATTTGATATACCCCCAACACCTGAGAAAGGTGCTTTTAGTGATATACCTGTTGATGTCGGACCTCAATATGAGGGTCAGAGAGTTAGAGGTCCTGAAACATATATTGAGTTAGGAGGTCCTAAATCAGAATATAAGTTTGAGTTATTTAGGGTTAGGAGACCTGAAGAGATAGAGGATGGTAAGGTAGTTCTCATAGGTCCTGACATATCTGAGTTTAGGGAAGGTTCTATAATCCCATACGCAGTTATATTAGAGGGTGCTGGTAGGGGGCTTGAACCTGAAGGTGAGGGAGTTCTTGAGAGGAGGATTCATGAGTTCAGTAACTATATTCAAGGGTATATGCATCTTAATCAGAGATATGATATATGGCTTAGGATAAGTAAGAGAGCTTATCAAAAAGGTCTTAACTCATTTAAGTATATAGGTACAGTACTTTACAGGTTGTTTAAGTCAGCATTCCCAATACTAGAGAAGTTGAGGGTAATAATCATAACAGATCCGAGGGTTGTTGAACTCCTACATCCTCAAGCTATGAAGGTTTACGAAGAGAGGGATAGGAGGGCACTTGGTTTAAGAGATGAGGATGCTGATATGTTCTACGCATGTAAGCTATGTCAGTCATTCGCACCAACACATGTCTGTATAATCACCCCTGAAAGACCTTCAGCATGTGGTGCTATATCATGGCTTGATGCTAGAATTGCTGCTAAGATCGACCCTAAAGGCCCTATACAACCTGTCCCGAAAGGTAAACTACTAGATCCTGTAGGTGGTGAGTATGAAGGTGCTAATGAAGTTGTTAGGAAACTCTCTAACGGAGCTATCCAGAGGGTAAAACTATACTCACTATTTGAATACCCACCAACGATATGTGGATGTTTTGAAATAGCAACGTTCTACATACCTGAATTCGATGCTGTAGGTCTCGTACATAGAGGTTATACAGGTATTACACCGATAGGGCTTAAGTTCTCACAGATTGCAGATACTGTTGGTGGTGGTAAGCAAGTACCTGGATTTCAAGGGGTAGGACTCCTATACTTAAGAAGTAAGAAGTTATTCCAAGCTTCTGGTGGTTGGACTAGGATTATATGGATGACTTCAGAACTTAAGCAGAGGGTGTTAGACTCTATACCACCTGAACTTAAGGATAAGATCGCTACTGAGAAGGAAGCAACAACTATTGATGAGTTGAGGAAGTTCCTAATAGAGAAGGGTCATCCAATAGTAGAGAAGTTGAAGGAGGTGGAGAAGGTTAAGGTTGAGGAGAAAGTACCTCCAACACCACCTACACCAACAATACCGCAGGTACAACCACCAACACCTCAATTAGTTATACAGCCTCAACCAACTCCAACACCTACAACACCACAACAGTTAGTGATTCCGCAGGTAGCTGGGGGCTTAACACTAGTATTTAAGGGTGTGAAGATTAGGGCTGAGAAGTTAGTCATTAAGAAGGGTAGTGTTGGTGAAGGTAAGTGAGTAAGGTGTCTAAGAGTGTTAAGGATGAGTTGAAGGCTAGGCAGGAAGCAACAGTATATAGCTTACTTGCTAAAATTACTGAGGCGTTAGAGAAAGGTGTTATAGAGCTCTATAACGTTGAGATAGAATCTGATGAGCTTGAAGTAAGACTCACACCACAACAAATACCAGTCGTCGTTACACCACCTCAAGTAGTTACTGAGGCTAAGCCTGAGGTTAAAGCTGCTTATGAAGTTGCGAAGGCTGTTGAGGTTATAGCTAAGAAAGTTGTTGAGTTAGTTAGGATAGCTTTTGAAGAACCTAAACCTCAATTCAGTGGTAGAGTTGTTGAGGTAAGACTTGGGGCTTCTAGGAAGGATGGTGGGAGTAGGGATAGGGTTATCGTGATAGGTGGTCATACAATGCCGGCATACTACTACTTAGTAGGGTATAAACCACCACATCCACCAGCGTTTGGAGGTGATGTTTTTGATATGAGGATAGGTCTACCGAGGGCTGTGAAGTTAGCTTTTGGGGATGCTCTCGACAACCCTGTTGAGTGGGCTAGGGTTTGGGTTGAGAAGTACGGTGCTGAAGCAGTGGATATACACCTCATAAGTACGGACCCTATAATTAAGGATGCATCCCCAGAAGAAGCTATAAAGACTGTTGACGCTATCCTCCAAGCAGTTAAAGTACCTGTAATTGTAGGTGGTTCTGGAAACCCCGAGAAAGATGTTAAGGTCTTTAAGAAAGTTGTTGAGGCATTCCCATCGGAAGGACTTACTATTAATAGTTTAAACCTAGATATGAAGTTAGAGGATGTCTGCCCATACATAGCTAAGACGAACGCTACAGTCATAGACTTCTCACCGATGGATTTAGATAAGGCTGAACAGATAAATAGGAAGGTTTACGACTGGATACCGAGGGAGAGGATAGTACTAGATTTAAATATCGGTGGTATTGGTTACGGTACAGAGTACGGCTTCACAGCTATGGAGAGGGCTAGACTATCAGCATTAATAGGTAATGAACTACTTCAACACCCATTTAATGTTGGAGCTGCTAATGCTTGGGGTGCTAGGGAGGCGTGGATAACGATGGATCCTTACTGGGGTCCTAAAGAGGTTAGAGGCCCTCTCTGGGAAACGCTAACTAGTCTTATATGTTTACTAGCAGGTGCTGACTACTACATGTTAGTACACCCACTAACAGTAAAGACTATGAAGGCTGTTAGAGAGTACTTATTCTCTGAACCTAAACCTAGAGAACCTGAGAAAGCTCTAGACTGGTTATCAAAGAGTTTACCGGTGATTTAAATGCCTTGGAAACCTCCAACACCGATCGAGGTATACCAACTCCTACCAAAGACGAATTGTGGGAGGTGTGGGGAAGCAAACTGTATGGCATTTGCAGTAAGACTCATAAGTCTAGAAGTTAAGTTGGAGGACTGCCCCCCACTAATTGAGGAGGAGAGGTATAGGGGGAGTTATGAGAAGTTAAGAGGACTCCTCTCACCCCCTATAAAGGAGGTAGTGTTGAGGAGCCCTAAAAGAATTGTTAAGATAGGTGGTAAGTATGTTTTATTTAGACATGAGTTAAAGTATCATAACCCAACAGCAATAGCTGTTGATGTAGATGATTCTATGGAGACTGAAGTCATTATTAAGAGGGTTAAGATGATAGAGGGTTTCGAGTACGAGTATGTAGGTCAGAAACTTAAGTTGGATGCTATTGCTGTTAGGTCTGTAACGAACGACCCGAAGAAATTCGCAAAGACTGTCTACACAGTAGCTGAAAACAGTACCCTACCATTAATCCTCTGCTCGACAAACCCGACAGTAGTAGAGGCTGCGTTAGACGTCCTCAACCCACCACATCATAGACCTCTAATCTATGCTGCTACTAAGGATAATTGGAGGGAGATGGCTGAGATTGCGAAGAGGTTTGATGTACCACTAACTATCACAGCCCCCGGAGACTTAGATATGCTTGTCTCACTAGCTAAGACGTTATCTGAGGATATGGAGTTAAAGGAGTTAGCTCTAGACCCAGGTTGTCTTGTAGGGGTTGGAGGTCTATCATATACTATTAGGGCTTACTCATGGCTTAGGTATAAAGCAGCTTACGACCTCTGGAGATATGCTGGATACCCATTAGTAGGTACACCTATCTCTGTATGGGCTCAGATGGGTGGGGATCTTAGGGATGTGATGTGGTGGGAGGCTATATTAGCAGTAATGCTTATGACACGTTATGCAGACCTAATCATCGTACACTCCCTAGATGGGTGGGTCTTACTACCTCAGGTAATGTGGAGGTTTCAACTATATACAGACCCTAGAAAACCTGTCTCAGTACCACCTGGCTTAAGAGAGATTGGAAAACCTGATGAGATGAGCCCAGTATTAGTAACTACGAATTACGCATTAACATACTCACTAGTATTAAGTGATGCTGAGAAGGCTAAGGTAAATGCGTGGTTATTAGTTATAGATACTGAAGGTCTTGCTGTAGATGTTAGCGTAGCTGGTAGGAAGTTCACAGGTGATAAGGTTGCTGAGACCATCAAATCTACAGGGCTTGAGAAGAGGGTAAGTCATAGAGTACTAATAATACCTGGGAAAGCAGCGAGGGTTTCTGGGGAGGTAGAGGATATGACGAAGTGGAGGGTGTTGGTAGGGCCTACAGACTCTTCAGAGATTGGTAAGTGGTTAGAGAAGAACTGGACTCCAGAGAAGATTAAGGAACTTACAGGCTTATGAATAAGTAATAAATCCTTATTTTTACTGTTAGGTAGGCTTAACCCTAGAAGTATTCTGAGGTGTTAGGTATAGTAGCTGAAGGACAGGAATGTGTTGTTCGTTTCCTACCACATAACATAGTAGCTAAGGTAGTTAAGGGTACTACAATTCTTGAAGCAGCTATTAGATACGGTATCGGTATTAGGAGTGTATGTGGGGGTAAAGGACTTTGTGGGAAGTGTAAGGTTGTTGTGAGGGGAGGTAGGGTTGAGGCTAGAAGGGGTGATTTATTAAGTCATGAAGAGGTTGAGAGAGGGTATGTACTAGCCTGCTTAACTAAGATTATGGAGGATGTCGAGGTTGAAGTCCCTGTTGAGAGTCAGATAGGGAGGCCGAGGTTACAGTCTTCCGTACTACTACCAAGTATTAAGCCTAGACCTATAATCAGGCAGGAAACCCTCCCCATACATAACATACCTAAGGTCATCTCTACGTACAGACCTGGTGTAGGTGTTTTAGAGAGGTTTTCTGAAGTTAGTAGTAAGGGGATGGATAGAGTTTCTATAGTATTAAATGATGTTAGGAAGAAAATTCTAGATGTTAATGAGGGTGGGGGAGGACTTTACGGGTTAGCAGTAGATATAGGTACAACTAAAGTTGCTGTAGCTCTAGTTGATATTGTTGAGGGTAAGGTCTTAGATACTATATCTGAATTCAATAAACAGTTAATCTATGGTGAGGATGTAATCTCTAGGATTAGATTCGTACTTGATAGGAAGGATGGGTTAAGGGAGATGCAGAGAGTTGTTGTAGAGACTATAAACACCATCACCGATACGTTCTGTAGGAAGTATAGGATAGCTAGGGAGGACATATACATGGTTACAGTAGCAGGTAATACTGTAATGACTTACCTCTTCGTAGGTCTTAACCCTTACCCACTAATAAAATCATTTAAAGAACGTGCAGAAGTACCTAGAACTCCGTATTGGTTAGAGGTAAGGGATGTAGGACTTAACGTGAATAGAAATGCTGATGTATACGTACTCCCATGTGCTGGTAGGTTTTTAGGTGGTGATGTAGTAGGGGATATAATAACAGCTGGGTTAAACTTCTCAGAAGAACCTGTATTACTCATAGACATAGGTACTAATACTGAAGTTGTGGTTGGTTGTAGGGATTGGTTTTTAGGTACGACAGCACCTGCAGGGCCTGCATTTGAGGGTTGGGGTTTAACACATGGTGTTAGAGCTATTACAGGAGCTATTGAGAGTGTAGTGATAGATCCTAAGACTTGTAAAGCAGTTTATAAGACGGTAGATAATGTTAAACCTATCGGTATATGTGGTTCTGGTTATATAGACCTCCTAGCCCAACTCTTCGTCAACGGCTTAATCGATGTGTTCGGGAAGTTCTATAGAGACTGTGGTTGTCCGTACATTAGGAAGGGGGGTAAGGGGTATGAATACGTTGTTGTACCTGCTGAGGAATCCGCTACAGGTAAGGATATAGTTGTTACTGAGGATGACCTATACAACATTATAGATTCTAAATCCTCTGTCTGTAGTGCTATATCAATACTACTAAAGAAAATGCTCCTCACAGTACATAACGTTAAGAAGGTGTACGTATGCGGAGCTTTCGGAAACTACCTCAACTTAAATAGTGCTATGACTATCGGTATGATACCTGAGTTCACTAACGCTGGGGTAGAGTACATAGGTAATGGCTCGTTAGGTGGGGCTATACTCACACTCCTCTCAGAAGATTATAGAGTTGAGGCTGAGAGAGTTGCAAAACTACTCGCATCTATAGAGTTATTACTAGATAGTGATTTCATGGATGAGTATCAAGCAGGTTTTATGTTACCGGGGAAGAAGGAGTTATTCCCTGTATGGAGGGATGCTAGTAGGAATATAAAACCTTGGAAACCACCTAGTTAGTAGGTGTTTATAGTGCCTAAGAGACCTTTCTACGTCTCTATATCAGGTAAAGGCGGTACAGGTAAAACCACACTTACAGCACTCCTACTTAAGGTACTGTTAGAGGAGTCTACAGATGATGATGTCTTAGTTGTTGATGCAGATCCAGCAATGAACTTACCGCAGATTTTAGGGTTATCAATTAATAAGAGTATCGGTGATGTTGCTGAGGAGTTTAGGAGGGGGTTTGAAAGACTTGATAGATTTGGTTTTGAGAAGAGTGCTCTTCTAGAATACTACATTATGAGGGACTGTATCGTTGAGGCAGAGAGATTTGATTTCATCGCTATGGGTAGGGGTGAGGGTGAGGGATGTTACTGCTATGTCAACTCCCTCCTCTCAGGAATCCTCGGTAAGTTAGTCCAACACTACAGTGTGGTTTTAATGGATATGGAGGCTGGTTTAGAACATCTAAATAGGAGGTTGGATAGGCATGTAAATACGTTCATCATAGTCGTTGATAATTCCCTCATGAGTTTAAGAACAGCTGAGAAGATGAGGGAGGTGATTAAGGAGGTAGGGTTGAGGATTAATGATATATACGTTGTAGGGAATAGACTACCGAGTACGAGGGAGGAAGCTGTAATTAAGTGGGCTTCTCAAAACATGTTTAAGTACGTAGGTACGATACCCGAGGATGAGTATATAGCTGAATACGTCGCTAATGGAATACCGTTATTAAATATACCAAGAAACTCTAAAGCTTTAGAAGTAGCTTACCAAATCGCAAAGAACATCAACCTCATCTAACTCCGTAGTTAAGTCATAAACTTAAAAACTACTACGGGTTAACCTCTTAGGGGTTAGTAAGTCTTGTCATTCTGGGAACTCTACTCGTGGGATAAGGTAGGAAGTAAGATAAGGTCCTTACCTGGGAGGTTAGGTTTTGAGAAAGAGGATAAGCTGAAGTTCTTCGGACTTACGTTAGACCTTGAAACCGGAGCTATATACGATAATATTTTAGGGAGGTACTTAACTCAGAGGGAATCAATTGGGGTATACTTCATCCTCTCACTCTACGCTGAGACAAAAGTAGATATTGGGGAGAGTGGTGAGTTAGTTTCATTATCAAGACAGATATGTCCTTTCGTTCACTGTCCAAATCTTAGGAGGAATATTACAATCATTGAGAAGGTTTTTGGAGTAAACCCACAGCTACTGTACACTGCCGCAGAACCATTTAATTATAAGTCAGTAGATATTGGAGATGCAGCTGTGAAGGTATATACATTACCACGAGTACCGGTAGTCTTAGTCATATGGGCTGGGGAGGAAGGACTACCACCATCATCTGAAATACTATTTGATAAATCAGCTCCTCACTACTTATCAGAGGAGACCTCTGCAGTATGTGAAGCAGCGTTAGGGTTAGCACGTGCCTTAACAGCTAGGCTAATACTAAGACTTGCTAAAGACTTAAGGATAGAGATCCCCTCAATAGAGGTAGAGTTTGGAGGTTATGGTTATATATGTGCTGATTAAGTAAAACTAAGTTAAAATCATGACCTTCATCCTCACTGTATGAGTTCTCTCCATTTAACCTCCTTCTCAATAGTCTCTAGAATTTCACTCTCTTTAGCTTTTAAGGAACTTGTAGTTACTATAGACTGTACCTCTTTAAGTTTCTCAACTGTAGTGTAGGTATCGTAAGGAACTAAAAGTAGTGGTGTCCCTATCTCACGAGCTTTTATTAAAACACCTATATCTGGGTATAAATTCCCAGTAAGTATTACTACACTCGGTCTAGTCTCTAACGCAGTTATTATTAAGTCAGTCCTATCACCTCCAGTGACTATAGCTGCATTAGCAGCCCTTCTAAACCATCTTAAAGCTGCTGTAGGGGTCATAGCACCAATTAACACATCCTCTACAATATTGTTGAGTTTATCTTTATTCTCAAGTACATCAGCGTTTAAGGCCTCAACTATATCACCGACTGTAGGAGCTACTAATCTCACCTTCTCTCTAATAACACCATACACTTTAAACCCTAATCTCTCTAACTCAGGTACGATAACATCCTCAACCCTCTCACTATAGTAGATAGGTACGTTATTTACTATCACACCATCTATTTTAACTCCATAATGTTCGAAATAACAATTATACAGTATAACAGTATCTATGATTTCATCAATAACGTCTTTATCCTTAGCATTTAATATGAATAATGTTTTAGCGTTGAACATCTTAACTAATTGAGGTATTGGAAGACCTATAGATGTCATTACCTCTAAACTCGGATAGCTCTCAACTAAGACGACATCCTTCCCATAAGCTATCTTATTATAAGCCTCCTCAATCTTCTTCCTTAACAACTCTACATTATTCTTAAAGTCTAAGACATTTCTAGTGA
>JAJHRE010000037.1 GCA_020832985.1 Desulfurococcaceae archaeon
CATATCATAGACATCATGGATGCTAAAGGGATATCTCAAGTCCCGGTACTTGATAAGAATGGTAAGGTTGTAGGGATGATCTACGAATCAACATTACTTAAAATACTGAGGACTAGGAAAGACCTGAAGAAGTTAATAGCTATTGATGTAGCTGAACAACCACCACCTCAAATACCTAAAGAAACACCAATACCACTAGTAGAGACACTATTACTAACATACCCAGCAGTATTAATAGTAGATAAGGATGGTGTGAAGGGTATAGTAACAAAGATAGACCTAGTAAAACACTACGTAAGGAGTTCGTCGAGTAGCTAAACATCATATAATATATTAACCTGTGGGTTGAATAACCCACTCCAGAAGAACTGGAGGGGTGTAACATAGGTAAGCATACTTCATCATAATTAAATGTCAGAGTAAAATAACACCCACACCCCCCAACTTCATATGGAGTTTATGATTAAGTAATAATCATTTAAATAATGAGACTATATTAGAATTAGTTTGTATAATTATTCCTTATTATAGATTAGTTATTAGATATCTAATTAATTTCTAATTTTAATATAATATTTCCAGAAGAAATAAAGGGGTGTGAGAGTCTATGGTTAATTTACTGATTTAATCATCAGTATTGATTTCTAGTTATTATATTACATCATTAGCACATATACTTATAGTGTAGACTGTTACATAACTGGCTAGGTTCTGTACTTGGTAATATAGTGGATTTAGGTGGGTTTTAAGTGGTCTCCAGATGAAACTTAGGGGTCTAATTTAATTATGTCTAGAATAGCTCTTGAAGTTGTTAGTTAATCCAGTTTCCTGATGGTTTTACATAATAGCATTGTTTCTCCTTACCATACCTACATAATGGTTTTGTTAGGTGTTTCATCCTATAAGGTCTTACAGTATATGTTTTATTAATGTTTATTACTTCCTTAATAACCTCTTTATTTAGGTTAGTAGTCCTATAACCACATTTATCACATTTAAATCCTTTACCTACACCAGCAGACTTCATACGTTTACCACATTTAGGGCATTTTGGGTTGTGGACGTATGTCCTTACTAACTCTATAACATGGATTTTCTCGACATTCATAACGTTAGTTAAGTTATCCCATTGCTTAATAGAACCACATAATATTACCTTACTCCCAATACCTAACTTACTTATTATTGATGTTAATGATGATTCCTTATAGAATACTGCATATAATGTCGGTTCATCACATATCTTAATGATTAAATGTCCACCTCTTAAATACTCAGGTTTTGATTTTAATGTTGTTTCTAAGCATAATGTTCTATAAGGTCTTACATCATTCACGTTCCCTAATATTAAATGTGCGTCTGTACCTTGATTAGTTCTAAAGATCATATAACCACCTATGGGTTCACAAATCCTTAACTCGTTAAAATAGTTAATAAGTACTTCAGGGTATTCACCCCTAATACCAAGTAGTACTGGGTCATTACTATGAGGTGTTATTAGTAATACATCTTCTTCATGGTCGTAATTATTAAATACGTACCCACTATACTTTAAATCTGCATTCTTCACCGAATCCTTATCTACACACCTCTCCCCAACACCTCTTAATACGCGATATGCTAGTAATTCATAGGTACAGTCACTCCCTTGAGGCCATCCAATAGCTGCTAGAGCACCTATAACACCTCTTGAAGTACCTAACGGTGTTTCAACATTATCTAATTTATTTAAAATGTTTAGTAGGTAGTCTCTATGTACGTAATCAGTTAATGCCTTCATATACAACCTACTTAATTCTTTAGGTACATCACCAAAGACTAAAGCAATTCCTGGGTCAGAACCTACACTTACTTCATATTCTGATAAGTATTTTAAAGTCATATCGGTTAAGGTCTTAACTAATAACTTGATATTCGACCTAAAAGTCTTCAACCTTAATACTACAGCACCGTTCCCTCTAGTTTTGAAAGGTATTGACGGATTTAACCTAACTAGATTTGGATAGTCTATAAACTCAACATTTAATGTTTTCAATAGCTCCTTCACTATTAAGTAGCTTAGATGTGTTGTACATCCACCGAAGTGTGAGTCAATATCATCTAATCCTATATGAATCAGTATTTCCTGATCGCTCAAGCCCTCATCATAAACATTACTTACGTACCTTCCCCTCAACAACAATCATAGTTAATGTAGACCTAACATTAGGTAACTTCCTAATCTTACTTGATATTATATCCTTAAGTTCTTCAGTGGTGGAGGCACTTACCTTAACAACTAAATCATAAACTCCATAAACTACGTAAACCTCAGTAACCCCCTCTATACTTGAGATTTTATTAAGGACCTCCTCCTCAGAACCTATATCCGTATTAACTAAAACTATAGCTTCAGGCAATCATACCCCTATACATTTACTTTGATCCATATTTATAAGTTTTAAATTACGTAGTTGATTAGATGGTTAGAGTCTTCGTAATTAGTTACGGTCAGGACGACCCTAAAAAATGTTCAGCCCTTAAGATGGTTAGACTTGGTTATGCTGTTAGGGTTAGTAATTTCCATGAACTACCTAGGAAGTGTTTAGTTTTAAACCCCTTATCTAATAAGGTATTAACACCTTCTGATAGGGATTATATAATTAATTATGGGTTAGCAGTTATTGATGTTTCATGGAATGAAGGTGTTGAAGTCCTTAAGAGACTACTTAGAGATAAACGACCTCAGAGGGTGTTACCTATACTCTTCGCTGGGAATCCTATAAATTACGCCGTAGCTACTAAGTTAAGTAGTTTAGAGGCTGTTGCAGCTGCCTTATTTATAACAGGATTTAAAGATGAAGCACTTAAAATACTATCTATAGTTAAGTGGGGAGATACGTTCTACAAATTAAATAAGGAATTACTAGAACTATACTCTAAATGTATTACCGTAGATGAAGTCAATAACATTCAGAAGGAGGTTATGAAGAAGATATTAACAAATGGTTAAGCTTTATTAACACTCTAGATAAGAAGTAATTGCGGTCCGGAGCCAGTTGGCGGTTACGGGGACCCAACCCTGAGGAAACTCCGTCCTCCGCACGGCACGGGACCCCGTAAGGGGTGCGGGGAGACCCGCGGCAACGGCACAGAAACGACACGTCCTATGCCGTATGTCTATGAGGCGGTGAGGGTTAGGTGGTAACACCTAACCAGTAACCCGCTGAGTATGGCATAGGTTGCGTTGAAACGGCCGACCCCCGTGGAGTAAGGCCAAGTAGCGCCGATGAGTGCCGTGTGAGGTGCGGGTAGGCCGCTAAGCCCAATACCGCCGTAGTACAGAAGACGGGTTATAACTGGCTCCGGACCGTGTAATTAAGTCTTTCACGTATTGTCCAACAACTCACACACTATAATTACTGTATCACTGTATGGAGACTTACTTATATTTATGTTCTTAACAACTCTTGATATACTTAATGACTTAACATTAGTTATCTCCTTACTCTCCACCAACATCCCACGATCATCGTATATACTCAACTCAATTCGTTCCCCTCTCAACACTATCATCATATGTTGAACTATCTTAACACACCGATAACGATACTATATCCTTAAAAGTATATAAATCTACTACTAATTAAGTAACGGTGTATGTGAGTAGGGTATGTACGAGTTAGTAGGTGTATGTATGAGTAGTAAGGAATACCTAGCTAAGTTAATTAATACTTCTAAACGATGGTGGTAGTTTGACTAAATACAGGAATTATAAGGAAGTATATAATGTAGATGTTAAAAGATTTAGTATTTATAGGGGGGTTAATAACTTAAAAGATGATGTAGTTATCGGTGATGAGATAGACGTATTAGTTAAGGAAATTGATGAGAGTGGTAGGGGTGTAGGGTTTTATAGGGGGTATAAGGTGTTAATACCTAAAGGATTCATTAATGAGAGGGTAAGGGTTAGGATAGTTAAAATATCTGATGAGGGCTTACTAGGTGTTGTAGTCCGTAGGTATGAAGGGACTAAGTAGTAATCCTTAAGACATACTACTTAAAAGTAACTTACAGTAATTTAATTAATGGTAATGAGTAGATGTCTAGTAAAACACTTGCGGAGTTATTATGGGTTGAGAAGTATAGGCCTAAATCACTTTCTGAAATGGTGAATCAGGAAGACGTTGTTAAGAGATTACAGCAGTTTATTAAGGAGAGGAACATGCCACACCTCCTCTTCGCAGGTCCTCCAGGTACTGGGAAGACTACAGCTGCACATGCATTAGCTCATGATTTCTACGGACCTGATTATAGGATGTATATGTTAGAGCTTAACGCCTCAGTCTCCCCTAATACACCGATACTGGTTAGGATCTACGATGATATACGTTTACTAACCTTTGCTGACTTAGACAGGATTTACTTTAGTGAGGGACGTAACGTTGTAACTGTAGGTGGTAGTGAATACGTCATACCTCAAGACCTCAACACATTATCTGTAGGTACTGACGGTAGGGTTAGATGGGCTAGGGTATCCTACTTAGTAAGGCATAGGACCACCCATATCCTTAAAGTTTTAATTCAGGACGGTAGTGTTATAGAGTTGACTGGGAATCACTCAATAATAACTTTAGATGATTCCGGATTTCTAAAGGAGAAGAAGGCGAGTAGTTTAAAACCGGGGGATTACTTAATTTCTATAAAGCCTGAGGTCTGGAGTACTTATGTAGCGTTAGATAGGAGGTATAGAGACCACCTAAACCTAATACATGATGACGACTTAATACCAACTAATAACAACACCACAATTCCGTTAAGACCTATAGTAAACCTACTTAAACCTATAGAGAGGAGTATTAAGGTTGACTGGGAGTCTTTAATTAGGTCGGATTTCGAAGGTTATGTAGGTAGGGATGTTATATTAGAGCTTATAGACAGTATAGATGTTAAAGGTATTGAGGGTAGTAAGAAGTTATTCTATAATCAGTTAAGGTGGTTAGCATCACCAGACCTTCAAGTACTTAGGGTTGAGGGTGTTGAAGTATTAAGTAATGAGTGTTACGTATATGATGTATCAATACCTGGTCATGAGATGTTCTTCGCAGGTATAACTCCTATACTACTACATAACTCTGACGAACGTGGTATTGACGTTATTAGGGGTAAGGTTAAGGAATTCTCCAGAAGTAAGTTACCTGCTAATATACCGTTTAAGATAGTATTACTTGATGAAGCTGATAATATGACTGCAGATGCTCAGCAAGCTCTCAGGAGGCTTATGGAGATGTATGTTGAGGTAACACGATTCATACTAATAGCTAACTACCCAAGTAAGATAATAGAACCTATACAATCTAGATGTGCCGTCTTTAGATTCGTACCGATTAAGAAAGAAGATGTTGTTAGTAGGTTGAGATGGATATGCGGTAATGAGGGTGTTAAATGTGATGTAGAAGCGTTAGAAGTTATCTATGACATATCAGAAGGTGATATGAGGAAAGCTATAAACATATTACAAGCATCAGCAAGTTTAGGTGAGGTTACAGTATCTAATGTGTATAAGGTTGTCGGTTTAGCACATCCGAGGGAAGTTAGGGAGATGATTCAGTTAGCTCTTGACGGTAAGTTCTTAGAGGCTAGGGATAAGTTACGTGATTTAATGATAACTTACGGTCTTTCAGGTGTGGATATCTTAAGGCAGATGCATAGGGAGATATTCAGTTCTGAGTTGAAGATCCCTGAAGCATTAAGGGTTGAGATAGCTGATTACCTAGGTGAGATTCAGTTTAGGTTAGTTGAAGGAGCTGATGAGGAGATACAGCTAAGCACGTTACTAGCTAAGTTAGTACTACTTGGTAAGGCGGCTAAAGCAGTCAAACCATCCAAGTAGTGGGGTCGGTATTTGAGGAGGATACCTTGGGTAATTAAGTATAGGCCTAAGAAGTTAGATGATGTTGTAGATCAGGAAACGGCTAAGGAAGTCTTAATCCCTTGGATTAAGAGTTGGTTGAAGGGGGCAGTACCTGAAAAACGTGCTGCATTACTTTACGGACCCCCTGGTTGTGGGAAGACAAGCACTATAGAGGCTATAGCTAATGAATTCGGTTTAGAGTTAGTAGAGATGAATGCTAGTGATTATAGGAGGAAGGAGGACCTCGATAGGATAGCACGTGTAGCAGCACTTCAGAAAAGTATTACAGGTAGGGGTAGGTTAATACTACTTGATGAGGTCGACGGGATCTCAGGAACAGCTGATGTAGGTGCTCTAGAAACAATCTTAGATATAATTAGAGGTACTAAGAACCCGATAGTAATGACTGCTAACGATCCGTGGGATCCTAAGTTAAGACCTTTAAGGGAGGTCGTACTACTAGTAGAGTTTAAGAGATTGTCTAAGACAGACATTAAGAAAGTGTTGAAGAATATATGTCTGAATGAGAAGGTATCATGTGATGAAGATGCGTTAGACTTCCTCGCTGAGAGGGCTGAAGGTGATTTAAGGTCAGGTATTAATGATTTAGAAGCTGTGGTTGAAGGTTATGGTAAACTCTCTTTAGAGGCTATCAAGAACTTACTTAGGCAGAGGGATAGAGAGTATGAACCTTTTGAAGTAGTTAGGAAGATCTTCATATCTAAGTATGCATGGCAAGCTAAACAAGCAGCTCAGCAAACAGACTTAACACCTGATGAATTAATTCAGTGGATTAATGAAAACCTACCGAGGCAGATTTCAGACCCTGAAGATCTTTGGCGTTCTTATGAAGCATTATCTAAAGCTGATGTCTATATGGGTAGGATAGTAAAGACAGGTAATTGGGATTTACTAGCATACGCTACAGATTTAATGACTGCTGGTGTATCACTCTCTATAGTTAACGATATTAAGAGTAAGTATAGGTGGGTTAAGTATACCTTCCCGCAAAAGGTCTTACTAATGGCTAAGACTAGAGAAGTTAGACAGGTAAGGGAGGACTTAGCAAGTATTATCGCAAGACATTTAAACATATCTAGGTCTACGGCTAAATCTGATGTTATACCATACTTAAGAGTTATCTTTAATTCAAATCCTGAAGTAGCTGCGAAAATATCAATAGGTTTGAACTTATCTGAGGATATGATAAGGTATCTCTCACAAAGTAATGCTTCTAAAATTATAGAGATTATGAATAAGTTAAAGAGTGTTAGAGGTGGTACTGGGGAGGTTAAGAAAACCAAACAGTCTAGGTCTGAAGGTGATGTAAAGAGTGTTAAGACTAAAGGCGGTGCGTTAGATAAGTTCTTCAAATAACTATTAAACCTCCTCTAAAGTCCTTAACATATCCTCTATATAACGTACTTTAGGATTAACCCACTTAGGTCTATAAACCCTCACCCTACCTAGATTTATCTCTTCAATAATATCTTGATGTTTTAAATAGTTTAAATGCTTAACTACTGAGATATAGTTAAGCCCGGTCTCCCTAACTATAGTTGATAGATTTACCTCCCCACGTTTTAATATAAGTTTAAGTATTTTTACCCTACCCTTACTAGAGAATATTTCCTCTAAAGTCATGGATTTCTATCCTTTTCATAACTTATCTTAACTTTAAGTAATTCATCTACTTTAGACCTAATAATATTTAATGGTGCTAAACTTATTGAAACGTAAGTACTCCTACCCTTCTTACCCTTCAAGTACGTAGATGTCATTATAATACCTAACTTCTTCAGGTTTATTATGTATTCATAAATTTTCGTATGTTTCCTAGGTTCTACATCGTAATCCTCACAGAGTTTACGATATACCTCCTCAATAACACCAGTACTTACGTATGGTTCACCACTCTCTGTAAGTGCTGTGATTATAGCTTTTAATATGAGTAATTCATGGAGGCTTAGGTAGGGTAAGGAATCATTTAATACCACTGCATTAGGTTCAACTATAGAACATGCCTTCCTAACATGGTCTAAGGATATCCTCATAGAACCCTCCCTCTCAGCGATCTCACCAGCTATTAACAATATCTCGAGAGCAGCTCTAGCATTACCTGGGCCGCCCTTATCAGCTCCTACAGTATCCGCTATATACCTTAAAATATCGTCAGATACCGCACCCTCAAATATAGATTCCTCAGCTCTAAACTTCAGTATGTCGTAGAGTTCGTAGGATTTATACGGGTTGAAAATCACTAAATTCTTAATTAGGTATGACTCTGTAGTCGGGTCTAACGCCGATAACGCTGTAGGTGATTTACTTATGAATATGTAGTTTAACCTCTTAACCCTATCTGGGAATTCATCATATACCCTAATCAGGAAGTACACAGCATCACTTCCTGAAACACTTATGAAGTAGTCAAACTCGTCTAAAGTCACTATTACGTATAAGTCTTCACTATCCATCAAATCTAATGTGTAGTTTAAAACTTCCCTAACTGATAACCCTCTCTGAGGTACTGGAAGTCTCAATTGCCTGACAACCTCGTTAATCACCTCAAATAATGTACGGTCTCTATGGCAATTTACATGAACATAACTAATATTCAACCCCTTCTTCTTAGCTATTTGAGTAAATTCCTTACCAAAAACTCTAGCAGTAGCAGTCTTACCAGTACCAACACCACCAATTATTAACGCTTTATGACTTATAGTTCCAGGCGTTAGAAGCATCGGTTTGAATATATTAGTTAATGTTTTTAACTCATTCTCTCTATGAGGTAAGGAATTAGGTAAGTACTCTGGATATAACTTCTCCTTACTCTTAAACAGTGATATCCTATTTAATTCACTTTCAATAATGTTACGGATGTCACTCAACACTTTCACCTAACTCCATTTAAATCTACTAAGTAATACTATATTAAGCTAACGTAGCTACTACAACTAATACGTGATGTTGATTAAGTAATACGTAAAGTTAAGTAAGTTTAGACTTAAAACACTTACTTTAATACCTTCACGTAATTACTTCCTAGTTTTTTGAGTCCTACGTCTTTCAGGTTTAGCTGTCTTAGGTGGTGGTTTAGCATATAATGTCTTTATCTCATTAATACGTTCTTCTAACGCCTTCTTTAACTTATCAGCTATAAACCTACCTGTGAAGTAGTCGGCTTTAGCAGCTATCGCTAGTTTAGTAGCTAATGACCTAGCTATCTTACCTCTCTGCCATCTAGGTGCTTTATGTATCTCAGGATATTGGAATATGACTCCATGTTTAGGTGGTTTACCACCAGTCCTTAAAGCCCTGAAGAGGGCTTTCTCAGCACCTAGTACCTGTATAGTACTAGCAGGTAGTTTAGCTAGGGTTTCTAGACTACCTGCTAGGCTTAAGAGCCTAGCCCCTAATAGAGGCCCTACTAACTCTGTAATGTTTGGAGCTACTTCCTTCATGAGTGAGCTGAGGTACTGGGTAAGACCATCACGTAAGTTATTGAGTTCTAACATTATATTAGCTAAGGTCTGAATAGGTTCTATATCATACTCTGATAACTCAGCACCTAAGCTTCTCTCAGCAGCACTAATTATTCGTTTTGCCCTTCCTTCACTAAATCCTAACTTCCTTAAATTTTTCTCATTTATATCCTCCCTACTACCTATCTCTGATACAATCCTAGCGTAATCTACATGTTCTTTAACTAGGTCATCAAGTTCTGGGAAGTGTATACTGTACCACTCCCTAAGTCTTGAAGCGAATAAATTAAACACCTTATCTATATCGTCTATAGCTCTGATTGCCTGAATAGCTAGTAAGTCCCTCTTCTGAGCTACAACTCTCAACTTACTCCTAGTTACTGCTAATGCAAGCATATGTACGAAGTTCTTATACTCTTCACTAGAGGATATGAAGCCTGACTCAACAGCATATTTAGGTAACTCACTCCTAAACCTTAAAATTACATCATTACCGAACTGTAAGGTGGTTTTCAATCCTAACTCGTTTAAGTACTTAGCATAACCTTCAGTCTCTACAACAACTTCTAAGTCTTTCCCGTAGGTAGTTATTAAATCATTAACTAACTTCTTAAACTCCTCAGTAGGTACATCATTTTCAATACTTAAAGACCTCTCAACCAACTTATTTATATCATTAGGTGCTACTACCTTAAGGACTACATTACCATTCTCATCTACGGCGAATGCACCTATAGCCGTATCAGTAAGGAATAACCTCATCACTTCAACACCTTTGATTAAACTAGTTTAAAAATTTAAAAATATGTCTTAAGTAATTAC
>JAJHRE010000006.1 GCA_020832985.1 Desulfurococcaceae archaeon
AACGTGATTAGGAAGCAAACACCTATAAACTTAACATATGAGAAACACCTATGGTTTGAGAAGGAAGTCAGAAGTGTTGCAAACATAACTAGAAATGATGTGAGGGAATTACTTGAAATCATTAAGAAGAAACCAGTAGAGATACATGTTGAGGAGTATAGATTAGATCAAGTAAATGAAGTCTTAAGAAAGTTAAAAGCAGCGAAAATCAAAGGATCTGCAGTCTTAAGAATCAGTTAACACTCTTAATGACTAAACCTCATAAAAGTAATCCTTACTTAAGTCCTTACCGAATATGAAGGCATTAATAAATTCAATCTTGACTGTAGTGAGTAACTCACGTAATTAAATGGGGATACTATATGAGTACTATCCAACCTAGTGGAGATTAAACAAACAGTTTGGTTATAGTTATAATTACTATTACTACTACGCAATCATTAACTCACAGAGTAACATCAGCACTACAACTAGCTATATCCACTACAGCCACCGTAGTTAAGTCTATACCTATAACTACGACTGTAGTGAAGACTGAGATAGTAACGAATTACATCCCAGTAACTAATACCGTAATATGAGGTGGTTAAAGGTAGTGAGGTGTTGTAATGGTAGGTACAAACTACTAGTAGTAGGTGTGGTAGTAGGGAGGAGGTTATTTAGAGATGGGAGTTGATGTGTGAGGTTCTTAAACGTTAATATCTTCACGTAATTCCTAGATTTACGGTCAGTTGTATAAGCTTTACATAACTGTTTTACGTAAGATATACTTATATTTCTCATCTTACAGAATTATTTTATAGGGGCTTAAATGTCTAGTATCATATGTGTTAGAATTCCTCGAGAATTAAAGGAGAGGATAGGGAGGGTTAGTAATGTTAATTGGAGTGAGTTGATAAGGAAGTTCATAGAGGAAACTATATCTCATTTAGAGGTTGAGGAATTGCTTAGGAGGATTGAGAAAGACCTTGAAGATGTTCCAGTACTCCCAGCAGGTACGGTAGCTAGGTGGATAAGAGTTGACAGGGATAGTCATTGACTCAAGCATATCTTTATCATGTAGAGCACCTCTAACAACCGGGTTATCAAGAGACAACACGTTGTACCGTATGAGGGTATTTAAAGAGAATGTAAAGAGAATAAGTTTCATAAACTCCTCCACTTCTGCTGAGAACCTTAAATCAAATGCATAGCCACGATTTTAAGATCCTCAATTAGTTCATACCATTGCACAACTCTGTGAACACCCAGAGGGCGTAGATATTCAAAACTTTCTGATATGCTTTTTGGAGCATACATTTCAAGTTTCTTAACTCCCTCACGCAAAAATTCTTCTCCAAAAACATTTAGTAAAAAATTGCCTAAGGACTCTATAAACATTTGCTGATTTTTAATATTATGCCAATTAATAGGAGACATTATTCACATACACTATATGTGGATATAATCATCATATTTATATTTATTACATCTAGCATGTTGGTATTTAAACTACGTACTTATTCATAGTTTTAACCTTCTTGAGGAGCTCCCCCACTAACTTAAACAACTCCATTAATCTTAGGATTATAGAGCTTGATGGTTATGCTGTTTGGGTAATCCTTATATAGGTTTACCTAGCTTATAGTTATAGTGATTGGAAGTGGGGTACGTAACTATTTCAGCTAAGATACCTAGGAGGTTGAAGGAATTACTAGATAAGTATGGTATTAAGCCGGGGCCTGTTATTAGGAGGGCTCTTGAGGAGGAGGTTAAGAAGCATATACTAGCTGAGCTCGAGGAGAAAGCTAAAGGGTTTTCTGAGAAACTATCCCATATAAGTGATGATGAGGAGGTAGTATCCTTGATACATGAGGATAGAGAGAAAAGGTAGTTTTAAAGTCACATTAATGTAGTTATCAACCTTTTAAAGAGAATGCTTGAAGCTGTTGCTCACAAATTCACAGTAGACCTATGCTATTTATAAATCCTTTAATACCATATTAGAAAGAATGCTTTTTACTGCATCGTTAAGTTACTTGAACTTAACTCTTTAACGTAGACTTAGGCATCTTAATATCTAAGTCTACTGAAATTAAAAATCTCGGTAGTAGAAGTTAAGCATGTAATAGCTAATTATAGATGATATTTAAAATCGTAGTTGTTCTTTAAGAGTGATATGTATATCACTAGTTGTAAGTTGTTAGAGCATTAGTGGTAGCCCCTTAATTAGTCTTCCTGTTACTGGGTCTACTCTAAAACCCATCTGCTCTAAGGCTACAACACCTATTAGAGGTGAGGTCCCTTTAGGTCTTTTAATTATTGGTGATAAGGCTAGTCTATCCTCTATGAATATTACTGCATAACCGTAAAGTTCGATCTTTACAGTACCATCAGCGGTCTCAGCTTCATGTTCACTTAGTTTAAAAAGTCCTAACTCCTTAATAACATCCTCAGGTAATGCAGGGAATGTTGCTCCCGTATCTACTAAGGCATTAACATCAATTCTCCTAACATCCTCCAACTTTAACTCACCCCTTAAAAACCTAGCATAGTCAAGACCATTAACAAACCTCGCCTTCACGTATATATGACCCACTATAAGATACCTCCGATAGATAGGAAGCTTAAAAAAGTTTAAACTATTTATTTAATCTCATACTCACTAGTATACAGTGAAATACCTCGAGGGGTTCCTACAGAACTTGACGGGGAGTATAATTGCTGTCATATATAATATGGTAGTTGGTATTGTAGGGAGGGATGTAGTACGTGATGTTAAGACATATAATGACCCTGATTACGGTTTTGTGATTAGGTTTGATGTTGATTTAGATGCTAAAGAAACTCTAGAATTATGGTTAAGGATTGCTAAGATGTTTCCATATACTAGATATGGTGTTATCATAGGGTTTAGATGGATGGGAAAGGACAATGTATCTGAAGATGAGCTTGTTAGCTATATAGTTAAGATAATGGTTGTAGCTGGTCTTAGACCATTAGCTAGGAAACCTTTGAATATTATGGAAGAGCTTGCTGAGGAGCGGGATAAGAGGTAATGGCTTATCTCGACACAAATGTCATTATTGGTTACTGCTTCCTACAGGATGCTAATCATCGAAACGCTGTTCGTGTTATAAAGCGATTACAGGGATTAGATGTAGAGAGGTTTTATTGCTCACCTTCCACACTTATGAACTCACTCCTACATATCGAGAAATATAGATGTACTTGAACTATCTCCAGAACTACAAGTCTACCATACTTACCGTAGATGTAGATACTAATATGGGATAGTTTCATTAGGATGGTAATCAAAAGTTATTTCCATCAACAACAGCAGCAAAAACATTAGCTCATCAACCATTACGAAAACCTCCACTAAGATCCTCAACTTATCACAAGATGGTTAAACACGTCATAGTCTGTACTCTTATAAAACTTCATAACAATATTATATTAGGTGAATGAGATGGTGGTGATAGTAAAGGAGAGGAAGGAGGATAGAATGATAATAGCTGGAAGAAACGTTGATGATATAGTAAATATGATACGTGAGTTAGAGGAATTAGAAAGAAGTATAGATGAAGTACCGATAGGAAGTATTGATAAAGCTATGAAGGATATACTTAAATACAGAGATATTATTGAGGAACTTCATTATGAAGAAACTAGGAGGATCATAGAATTAGCAGAGAAGGCTTCAAAAACGTCTAGTGTAGAGAAGAAACGAAGTGCGTTTAAAGAGATTGTTGAGTCTTTAAAGGATATGCTTAGTAAATTGAAAGAATCAAGAGCTATTGAGTCAGTAACAACTGCAATTGAAGTCTTCAAACTGATAGTGGAGATACTTCAATTAATCTAATTTTAACTTTATCATCGCTCATATATGATAGGATTGTTGTAAAGTCTTCTACAGTCTCTCTTAACGCCTGCTAACCCATTATCAACTAGTGATTTAGAGTATGTACAATATCGTTGTAAAGCTTTTCCTCTCTTAATGAATTCCTTAATAATATTTATTTTAAGTTTGAATTCCTTCTAACTTAATCCAACTTAATCCTTCACCATCTCTACAGCTTCATCACCACTTACTGGGTCTGCAACTATTACCTCTAGTAATCCATCAGATAATCATGCCTAATCAGACTTCTTCTTCATTTTCTTCATTAGTATATAGTGAAACACCTTAAAGGAAGATTCTTACAGAACTCATCGAGTGTTTGAAAGAGTGTTACTTATGGGTCTTCTTCTAGTTGTTTAAGTTTATTTTCATAATCTTTGAAGTCATTCTCACCTTGAAGTCTACTCACATCAATATCTTTTGCCCACTTACTTAAGTAGTCCTTACTATAGTCTCTAACATTCTTTAACCTCCTAAGTTCGTGTTCAGGGTCTTGCCTACACTTAACCCTATCCCCTCCAAGTCCTATACATAGCCAAGACTCATGTTTTAAGTCAACATAAACGGTATCGATACGGATATTATCTGGGATCCTCTTGAAAATCTCCTCTATACAACTCTTTACCTTATTAGGATTACTCTCAGTATCTATAATGATTAGGGCCTTAGCATCCTCACGATCAATTCTAGCAATAATCTTACCTCTTAACCCAGGATTACACTTACCTGTAGGTAGTCTCTCAATTTTAGGATTGAAATCATTACCTAATACTCCAATATCTTTAAGCTTCTCCACTATAATTCTGTGAAATTGTACACCGTACGTATCCTCAACAAATACTAGTTTCCTCATTAGAGAACCCGTTAGGACTACTTCACAGTCCTACCGTAGAGTATGTATTCAGAGTGTGATACCCCAAGCTCTAATAACTTCTTCCTAACAGCTTCAACATCCTCAATATATTCAATATTTGTAGATCCGTCAGAACCTCTAGAAACAATAACTACTCTATCGAGGTCAACTAAATCAATAATAGCTGGTGAGTGGGTAGCTACTACTACAGGTATCTCAAGATTATTTAAGAAGTCAAAGACCTTCTGGATAGCCTCAACATGAAGACTATTCTCAACCTCATCAATTAAGAGTATAGATGGTTTAAGCTCAACAGCAGTAGCAATAGCTAAAACCTTAATAATACCATCAGCAACATTAGGTGGTGGGAGTTCTACAGAACCCTCCCTAACAACAAAGAAAACCCTATTAGCAACACTTCTAAACTCTAATGAAATATCACCGAATACCTCCCTCAAAAACTCCTCAACTACATCAACCCTCCTCTCAGCAGCAAGCCTATAAAGTATCTGAGGTAAATTACGAACTCTAACATCTAAACGCTCACTAACACCGAAAGCTTGAGGCTCACTAATAGCCCCAATATCAGGATGCTTAAGTAAAACAACCTTTCCAAGAATACTTTCAAGATGTCTAATTATGTCGTAGAGCTCTAGTAGATCAGTAGAATAACCTTTAAATTCTGTGGGATTACATGGTTCGTAAAGTACTATGAGTGGTATGGCGCCTACATGCGTAGCCCCCCTAATGAATGGTAATAATATGTTCAATGACATACCTTTATCTATGAAATCCTCAGAGAGGATAGAGTAAGGCAAGGATGTAAATGGAAAGTCAATGAGTACTCTATACATAAATCTAGGCTCTCTAATAGGTATTGAGTAGAGTTGTAAAAATTCATCCTTCGATTCTTGAGAAAGTTTCTTTAATTCCATTAGCCTATCTATAGCTCGTTTTAGTGAGTCTTGAGAGATGGGTTGTAATTCCTTACCATATTCACTCAAAACTTCTAAATACTTGTCGAGGTGTTCCCTATTTATGAATACGTCAAGGCTATTCTTAGTAAATATTAGTTTTGATGTTCTGAAATCGAGGGTTAGTTGAGCTGGTTCAATACTACTTCTATCGGGGGTTATTGTGAAGGCTATGCTTGTTTTAATGTGGTGTTTAACGTATTTATCCTCGAATCTCGTAGTGACTCTGAGTAGTATGTCGTAACGTATTGGGTTCTCTATATTCTTCATGAAGAATATGTCTTCAGGACTCCAATAATGTGGTAGGTGTGGTGTGTATGGGATTTTCAGTAGTTCTTCTCTCGATATAGCTCTTGATAAGAAGTATATTGCTTCGAGAATATTTGTCTTACCAGCCCTATTCGGCCCTACAAGAAGGTTTATACCTGGTTTAAGTCTTAATGTTATCCTCCTTATACTTTTGAAGTTCTCAATAACTATCTCCTCAGGAAATACCTTAATCTCTTCAACCACTCTAACACCTACCTACGCTACCTACAGTACTTAGGATTAAATACATTTAAACCTACTGTAACTGTAAGACATATTTAATAGTTTAACCTCGTAAATAACTAAACCTGCTAGGACATAGAATCTTACCTGTAGTAGGGTCTACCTCTTAAAGAGTTCATAAACTTTTGTGTAAATTTTCATAGCTGAAAGAATTGAATTAAGCTTCAGCTATACACTTATTAGCGTAGCTAGCACTCTATTTCTTTAAAGTGCTACGGAGGTAGAGGGTTAAATCCTCTTTATCAGCTTCTCTACATCTTCTATTAGCTTCTCAACTTTTCTAAGTTCTTCTTCAACTTCTTCATGTGTTAGAATACCGCTGTAGAAGTCATCGTTATGTAGTGTGCTTCTCCTAGCCTCAACCCTATCATATATCCTTAACTCTATAACTTCATGTATCTTCTTCGATAAATCCCTAAGCTTCCTCCTCCTATCAACATGGGTCTTAGCCTCCTCAGAACCGTAGCTGAGGAGTAGGGCATCAACAGCTTTAACTGTTGCTAACCAACCCTTCTCGCACGCATCCCTAATCCTCAACATATCCTCATTCTTAACACCCTCTCTAAGCTCTTCAAAAGCCTTAGACAGTACCCTTCTAGCCTCCTCAAGAATACTGAAAACTTCCAAAACCCCTAACACCCGGGTTCAAACCTACATACCTATTAATAAGCTTTAGGCAATCAACATGAAAAGCATGTACCCTCACTCACAACCCCAATAACTCCGTGATACACTCCAAGCTCTCTGAACAAGGTTTTTACCAATCACAGGTAGCTGAAGTCCTTCAACAACCCTCTTAAGGATTACAGTGTCTGTAGCTCCTGTATCAACAAGAACTCTAACAGATACACTCCTACTGTAACAGATTCTAAGAAGATACGTAAATTAGCAAGTTTAAGGGGTTCGGAGAGCATATCTAAGATTGTTGGTAGTGTTTTAAGGGTCTTCACAGTATCCTTAAGCTATCCAGAGACTCCACTAATGTTTAATTGGTTTGAAATAACGGTCTCACCAGATATTAATGCCCCTACTAAACGTATTGCGATTTCCATCATTGCACGTGCTGATAACTCTAACAAAGCTATTGAGCTTTTGAAGAATATACCGGAGATTTTAGGAGTAGTTAGGGAGGTTCTGGAGGAGGTGAGGTTATGAGTCAAGTAGCGACTGTTATATTAAAACAATGTGAAACATATAGAAGTTCTACTATAACCTACCCTATAGTACTTTACCAAGGTGTTGAAAGAGCTGTGATAGAGGATATTAGAAGTACTTTAAGACCTATAACAACGACTATCACACCACCCCTACATTACCTACACCATCACAATACCGAGAAGATGTTGAGGTAATTAGGGGTCTCTGTGATATCTATGATGAAGAGACTTTAACGAGTTTAACCTCTAAATTAGAGGTCTTGACAGGGGTTAGAGGTCTTTTAACTGAGGTTCATCATTACTTGAGTGGGTTAGGGCTTCAAAGACTTGAAGACTACGTTATAGAGTTATCTACGTGGGTAGATATAGAGTTTGATGATTGGCGGAAACCTCAGATAATTGTTAAATTACTTAATAGTGGTTTAAGGAAACTTAATGAGAAAGGCTTAGACGGCTTTAAACTCCTAAATAACATACTCGACCTAGCATTAAAAACCACTTCTCGAGAGGTCTTAGCAGAGATCCTAATAATGGTTGAGTAACGTTGCAAGACTCTACATTTAACCCTGTAGATCTTACAATCTCGCAACCTTTCTAAGTCAGCACTTCCTTCAAACATAGTCAAACCTAACACAAGCAACTATTAGGACATGTATCAGTAGAGCTTACTACGCATCATTTCTCTTAATTCGGGACCTCATACTAATGAGGTACAAAGATGAGATACCAAAGACTTTAAGACAAGTACTTAAGTCTAGTAAAGCTCATAAGATCATAGCTAGAACACTCGAACTTACAGATACTAAAACTGCTCAATTCTTTGAGATTTTAAGGACTTTAAGGAATAGAGCAGATTACGAAACAGGTATAGTCTTAAATGATAGAGACTTAAACAAAGCCTTAAACCTAGCGAGAGAATTGATTAGTTCCGTAAACAATATCGTTAATACTATCACACCTAAAACATTATATCAAGTACTCCAAGACCTACAACAACTATAATAAGAATAATAAGAATGTATATAACACCTCCAATAGCATCTAAAATCTTGAAATAGTCCTACTCTTAACTAACCCTTATAGACCTACACTACCTGAGAATTTTAGTTCTTTTAAAATCTTTACCACAAAACTTACTTTACACCTAATCGTGAATACCGACCCCGCCCTAAAGAATGGCTTTATAGTTTTGGTAGTAAGTTTTTAACTTTGAGTATCTTTTGGAGCTTAGAAGGTGTTGATATGTGTTCTGTTGAATTATCTGAAGAGGTTTTAAGATGTGTTGAGATTGCTGAGAAGTTCTTAGTTGAGTGTAGGGAGCTTATCGATAAAGACCCTATCCAAGCATCTGAGAAGTTATATGAAGCTGCTGAGGAAGTTGTTAAAACTCTCGCAGTAGTTCTTAACCTACCGGAGGCTAGGAAAGCTATCGAATCTAGTGGTTGGTGGTCGAAACTACTTGAGAAAGCAGTTCAGGGCTGTTTCGGTCTTCATAATCATTTGCAACATTCATGTTCATTGATGTCTAAGGCCTCTTAGGGCTATTAGGTATGCTGATGCTGCGTGACGGTCTAGCCTATATTTTCTCATCACATCATAATGCTCTCGGGAGTTTGTTGTTCCCTTCGGGTCTACGAGGAATACTCTGAATCCATATTTTAATGCCATTACAACACTGTACTGTATTAATTGCTTCTTAGCGAATCGGGTTATCTTCCTATTAGCTATCTTGCTTCTTGTAAACCTCTTTCTTTTGACTGAGAGGAGGTTTTCGAAGACAACGATACTAACGCTATGTCTATAGCAATACTCCAGCAGCCTCGCCAGTGCATTAAGTCTCAACGCCTTCGCCTTCCCTCTTGGAAACCCATGGGAGGTCGCTTCGGGAAACCATGCCGTTCTAGTATCTAGTATTCTTCCATGCTCATCAATAATCACTAGGTTTACCCTGTCGCTGTTCAAGTCGAAGGCGGCAATAAGCTCTCCCCTAGCCTCCCCCTTCTTGAAGTATTTGAGGTAGAGCTGAATCGGGATTGAGAGGTGTAAGTATATGATACCCTCTCTGAAGACTATTCTAGCTGTATAGCTCAGCTTCTTCTGCTTTGCAAGGTCTACTAGCTCCCTGAGTAGTGGGAGGTATTTCTCCCCGAACTCGGCTCGTAGCGTTATCCACGAGCTGTCATATGGGTATTTGACTTTGACTAAGCATGTATCCTCTAGTCTCACATTTCTATTTCCAAGTCTTGAGGACTCGCCTTCGCTGATGATGAAGAGCTTCCTCACCTCTATGTGTAGTGGATTACCACCATTGAATATGCATCCTTCCACCATTGCCTTAGCCGCATTGTACGCTGAGTCAGCGTATGCTTTGTTTAGCATTCTCCTGAGCTCTCTGAGAATTCTGTCTTCTTCTAATCCCTTAACGATCATTCTAGTGGCTACATGAACAGCTCTCCTGAAATCCCATGCAAGCCTCACTAAACGCATATAGTCCTCACTCGAGACTGGGTATACCCTACCAGTAATAGTCACGTAATTTACTATCGAGGACGCATCTACAACACTACTTGTCTGGCACCGTGACACGGACTACCACCAACCTCCTATGTAGATGCCTCATCTTCTCACTCAGCTCCTTAGGTATGTAGATACAGAGAAGTCCGTGACTAGTCTTTGAAATCCTGGCATGAAACACATACTCCTCCGGCATATTCCTTCCTCAACAGAATACTACAGAAAAGCTTATAAAGCTTTCCATAGTTATTAATTATAGAGTAGGGATGAACTCTGTGAGCTAGGTGAGGGGGACTTTTGAGGCCGTCTTCGGCGGAGGGAGTAGGGGATGAACCACTAGGTGACTAGTGACGACCACTCCCGTAGTACGGGGCGGCCTCAGAAGAAGCCGTTGAGAAGTAGATGGTGGGGAGCCTGAAATCAGTGAATATAAATGGCTATGAATCACCATCTACTGAGAAACGGTATAGCTAAAACCCTCGGTGTTAAGGAGTTCATCCTCTGGTGGGATAGTGCATACAAGCTACATGTAGATGGTTTCCACGAAGCTAAGTTAGGTAGTGAAGATGTTAAGGAGAGGTATGAATATATAGAGAATATGGTTAACCTAGCTAAGAAGATTATAGGGAAGACATGATTAACACCTTACTCTAAACATATAATCATTTAAATAAGTAAAATCCTGCCTAACAATAATACTGTAGATGAAGATATTAAGAAAAGTTTAAGTACATTACATCACGTTCTTTAGTAGAGGTATAGATTATGGATAGTACTGTAGATCACCTAGCTATAGCTAAGGTATATCTCAATGAAGCGTTTAAACTCCTCGAACGTGGTGATCCTTTCGATGCTGCTGAGAAGGTTTGGGCAGCTGTTAAACACGCTACAACAGCTTTAACCATGAGTGTTCTGGGAGAGTCAGTACCTCCGAAGGGTATTTCATGGAGATCGTTCGTTAAGGAAGCATTCATGAAGGTAGGTCTTAATGAGGAAGAAGCATCTAAGTGGGCTTCATACTTCATAGATGTTAGGAAAGGCCTCCACGGAGACTGTTTCTACGGACTAACATATGAAGAAGAAGAACATAAACCACTAATAGAGAGGGCTAAGGAGTATATAGACCTCATAGATAATATCTTAAAGAAACTTAAGCACCAGCCAGAAACAGACCCTAGACCTACATGAGCGGGTTAAGGAATGAGCTTGTGAAGAGTGCGTAGGGTTAGCATTGGAAGCGCTTTCAGCAAGTAACCCTTACTCCTTCCTCTGCACTAATTTGTTATAGAACTTGTAGACTACCTGTTTTGCTTGGTCTAGGAGCTTTAAAGCCTCAGTCCAGAAGATGTTGAATGTATCCCTATTTAAGCCTCCTTCATAGAAGTATCTGTGAAGTACCTCACCAGTTTTTAGAAGATCGTAGAAGAGCTTCCTATACCTCTCCTCAATATTGTAAGTAACATAATTGTAGAGCTTATCATGATCCCAATGAGCGATGAATGCACCCTTCAGTGATGCATGAAGTTTCATCAGAGCTGTTATAGCTCCCCAAAGCTTTTCAGCAGATTGTTGAGGATCTTTATTAACTAGTTCTAGGGCTTCGCTATAGTACTTCTCAAACATGTTCTTATACCTATCAATCCTCTCACTAGGATTTCCCCACACATTCTTCAAATCATCGACAACATCCTCATCACTCCAACCAGTAGCTTTCACCAACTCACTCAAATTACTCTTATCAACTTCATCTAGAGGCTTCCCCTCAACAAGTTTTTCCGCTAAGGGAACCAGCTCTGGAAACTCGTGGAGGGATTCTGAAGACGCTGTGATGGCGTGATCGACCTTCATCATCCCATAAGAATGTTCGTAGTGTTTAACACCCTCAACACTACCGTGTCGCGTTAATATAGAGATAATAAGTGTTTCAGACCCTTTAACTAAAGTAGAGCTAGAAGTACTATACGGTTGAGTAGTTAATAACGTTAAATCAGAGTCTTTGAGCACTGCCGACTCTTCACTAGGCTTATGTGAGTATGGATCTGAACCTGCCTACTTCTTTGGTTTCCAAGACACCTTATATATCCATGAGACCCAGTAGACGGGTTCGTTGAAGGGGGACCTATACAGTGTATTTCTAGAGGCCATAACAGCCTCCGCAACAACTCTAACCACGAACTCTCCCCTAGAGCTCTGTACAACCTCCCAGGCTTCTGCAGGTTGTTGTTCAACGATATCTAGTAACTCCCAACCATCTTTTGGAGGTTCTGGAGGAATCAGAGGCTTATCTGCGGTAAGCTTCTTAACCTCCTCGGGGACGCTCTCAACAGCTACCCCACCAATAACCTTGACATCGAAGCTCACATCACCGAAAGGTGAAAAACCCGGACTCCCTAACATCAACAACCAGGATCTTAAGCTTCAGGACAGCTCCATCGGAAAGCTTGATCCTCCCAACACCAACAGGACTAGGAGCCACGCCCACAACTCATCACTCTCCAGAACTAGACTTTCTAAGCCGTGATATAAGTTTTCACAGAGATCTTCGAGGACTTTCTTAGTAACATTAATGTTTTTCGTAGATCTCTTCCTCAATATAGCGTGGTAAATAGCATAAAGCTTTTGGAACCTGCTACTATGGTCTTCTCCTTAATGTTGAGGTTCTCAGCCATGTAAAGGAATGTAGGGGTCTACGCAATTATCTGGGTTTTGAAGAAGAGCGGAGTTCACAACGTTTTACTCGTTAATCGGGTCGTGGCTGAGTAGAGTGTCCAGTGGTGTTACGTTAATGTATTTCTGTGCCTTACTCATTAGCTTTCTATCTTCTGTCACTAGTGTTAACCCGTATTTCTGGGCTAGGACTATGTATGAGGCGTCGTATGCTGTTAACCCGAGTTCTACGGACATCCTTAACACCTCTTTCTCTAGATTTGAAATGTTCAGAATCCTCATGTATCTAATCACATCTACAACTATATCAACTAGTTGAAGGACTTTGTCTATGGAGGTGAATTTGAGTAGGTATGCCTCTCTCCATAAGGCATTTACAACCTCATAGATTGTAAGCCATTGGATGGAGTTATCTACGAGTACTTCAGGTTTACCGAGTTTAAGGGCTTTAATGAAGGATGAAGCATCAAAGAGACACCTCAATAGAATTCACCTACCCTCCCTATCCTCTCTAACACTCTTCACAACCCTATCAATGTCTATCAGATCTAGAAAGTCCTTGACGTTCTCAAGCCTCCTCCTAATAAGCTCTAGCTCCCTCCTCTTAACCTCCTCCTCAACAGCCCTCCTAACAACCTCTGCTACGTTTACACCTAGAGCTCTAGCCCTCTCAACAAGATCCCTCCTAACCTTAACAGATACGGTCACGTAAGTCCCCACAATACACCACTACAAAAGTAGACTACCCATAAAGGTAATAAACCTTACGTTCTACCATGGACTACCACAAAGGTTTACTGAGCAAGTAGGAGGGATGAGGTAGGCTTTCTAATCACTCAAGGTATCTGTAGCCCTCGTATCAGCAAGAACCTTAACAGATCCCTCAACCCTACCAATCCCTCACTCCAACCTAGATATCCCATCCTCTAAGCTACCGCTACTCATACTAGTCGAACCCTATAAACCCTAGACACATTTAAGATGTGTTTTACTAATTAACATACCTTACCAGAGCTTAAAGCAGACGTCTTTATGTTGAGTATCAAGAGTAAGAACTAAAGTTATTCTCTAGAACAGAAGTGCTACACCCTCTTTAAGCCTGCCTGTTACCGGGTCTACCTCTAGGCGAAGTAGCTCAAGCGCCGTAACACCTATAAGCGTAATACTTATCTCATCTGATATTAGCATTGATATGGTCCTCCTCCTACCCATGATCTCCACAACACCTATACACTCATCAAGCTCTACAGAACCCCTAGCTGTTAACACAACGCTCTTACCTGTTACAGGTAGCTGGAGCTCCTCAGCAACCTTCCTAGGGATCACGGTATCCGTAGCCCCAGTATCAACAAGGGCCTTGACAGACAAGCTCTTACCTGTAAACGGGTTCGCAATAACAGCCTCGACCCAGACATGTCCTATTCCTAGCTCACCTCACTATCTAGGAATTCTAGTCATTCTTTAAACCTTACCATTTTCAGCACTACTACAAAATTTGTTCTACCTTAGCAAAGGTTAGGGTTATTAGGGTGGTTTTAACTTCTAATCTGTTCTCTACACTACTTTCTTATCTTGTTTCTCTGTCTAGAGTGCAACTGCTTCTCTACCTATGAGTTCTATTAGCCTGTTAATACAATCGGTGGTCTTACAGAACACTCCAACATTTCCAACACGTACTTTGTTTAACCTCTTCTTCAGCACCGCGTACCCAGCCACCATCTCGTCAAGGGTTGGAGATCTCAAGTATAATAACTTGAACTCTGGGAAGAAGGCTAACAACATGACTGGTACGTCCTTATCCACCCCTGCGAGGAGTTCTGCAAACTTCTCTAACTGGTCTACTTCGACGAGACCTGGTATGTATAGGAGTACTACCTCTAACACGACCCCCATATCATGTATCATAGCTGGTAGTTCGAGGACCCACTTATTAGTAGTACCACAGAGGTATCTATAGGTCTCTTCGTAGTAAGCCTTCATATCTAACCATATTGAGTCTAAGCCAGCTTCGTAGAGAGTCTCAAGATTCCTCGGTGTTAACCCATACCCATTAGTCTCTATATGGACCCACATATCAGGAGCTTCCCTCTTAATCAACTTAAACACCTTGACGTAGAATACTGGTTGACAGTAGAGGTCACCACCAGTGAATGAGACTATATTCCTAGCTGGTCCATAACCCTGTGGAGACCACATAACCTTATCTAACGTAAGCTTCCCCGGACAGTAAGGCCCTTTAGACCCTGTCAAGATGCACATACCACAGTGAGCACAGAGGTCTGAAGCATGCCACATAGTCGCTCTCTCCCTAGACTCCCAAACAGTTACCCTCTCACGATACTTCAAGACCTCCTTAACCAGCTCTTCAGGACTATACCAATACCCTCTCGCTATCTGAGCGAAGTACCAGCTATGACATTTCAAGCAATTATGGTTACAACTACTCTGATAGATCGAGAGGTAGTCCTCAGGTCTAGAGAGTACTATGTCGTATATGAGTCTGTAGACCTCATCTCCTCGAACCCTCAACCCAGCCCTACATGGTAGTGTTAAGGCATTACCGACCTCTGTGAGACAACCACATGGTTCATACCCTTGAACTCTCAACATGCAACTCAACATCTCCAACTCCCAACCTACATCAACCCTACACACCTTACATTTCTAAGGGTTCTATAGACACTTTAAGCCTATTCAGGGTAGAGAGAAGACCCATTATTCAACTTATTGTTCTACTTTCTACTCCTAGCTGTTTAGATTTGCTGAGTAATTCTCTGTCTTCAGTTATCAACACCCCTCCTAACTTCTTGGCTGTATATAGGTATGCTGCATCATATACTGTAAGTCCGTGTTGACGTGCTGTCTCGTATATTTCTCGCATCTCTCTAATATCCGTACTTAATACCTTAATTTTACTCAAGATCCTCTCAGCATAACTGACAACCCTAGACACCTCTTCATCTCTAAGTAGACCTCTTCTGCTTAAGACTAGGATAGCGTTGAATGTCTCGTACTTCGCTAGGTCTATAGTGGTAGGGTTTTGTGGAGGTTTTAAACCACGGGTTAAACACATCTTAACAATGCTAGATGCGTCTAAAACGTGAATTTGTATGGCCGTAACTTCACACCTCTCTCGATAATCTGATACTCCTCATCAACTCGCTGAAGTCTATAGACTTAGCCCTCTCAGCTATACTCCTCCATAATCTAACGTCTGATAAAACCTCATTATACCAAGCCTTAAACCACCCCTCAAATTCCTCAATATCCTCAAACTTTAATGCGAAATCCACTAGTACCTCTTTAACATCCTGAAGTAACTCCTCAATCTTACGCTTCTCCTCAACAAAAGGCGTAAGCTCTACCTCTCCAACCTTATGCCTACTGATATAGTGTTCTAGCAGTCTTTCGAATTCGTCGAGGTTAACCCTTCCATCCCTCACACATTGGTTAATCACGGCATCAACCAGTGAGTAGAAGTCTTGGATTGGTAAGTCAGGCTTCAACCGTCTTGCTATACTTAACCCTCTCTTAACAACATTAATCATATCAATGGATTTCAGATTATACTTCCCCCGGAGCATCCTCAAAAAATCCTGATATCCTGGTAAGGTACTGAGCTTAGCTGGACTAACATCCGACACTACGGAAAGATGTGACATGCCCTATCCACGTTTCGTATATGACGTCAGAACTTAAAACGTTTTCGACTAAACGTGACATAACATGATGACGTATCTCCACGAACGTCTCCTTCTGTCAACGACCCGTTGGATAGAACGAAGGAAGTGTCGAGTGCGTTTCACCTCTAACGGTACTTGATGATGTTTGTGATTCTGTTAGAGGGGTTGGGCCTCAATGTGGGCTCATCAGCTTCACCCACACCTCATGGGCCTCAGTCGAGCCTAACGCCACAGGACTCCCATCTGAGGGTGTAGGTTCATCACCACTTAGCACATCTCACCGCAGTGCGGGTCATTAGGGGTTTAAACCTCCTAACACTCCTACCTGTGAACGGGTCTCTAGAAAAGCATTGATAACTTCACCCTCACTAGTTTCACAAGGTTCTCTAAGAGGATTATCAAAATACAGCTTCTTACTCTTCTCACCAAACTCATAAACAACGTTAAACATGCTCATTTCGGACCCAGAAGTATGCTCAGGTACGAAGACAAAGCCTCTAAAAGTAATCTTAATACTGTTTCCATTAACCTCTATAAACGTCTTGACCAAGTCGTTCAAGTAGTTAAGCTCACAACCATTAACATATTCCTTAAAGCTACAGGTAAAACTCTTAGACTCTTCAAAAGCTTTGAGCAAGCCAACGATAAGATTCATTAAGAGTTGCCACAGCTAGCTTACAACAATTATTGGAATTATCAACAAACACTTCATAATATTCTAACAAAGCTTTGTCCATGCTAGACCCCACCTTGTTATAGTTGCTTAAATTGTAACTATATGGCATTAATAGATTTGTCACTGAGGTGGGTTGTTGTTTAGATCTTGAGCTCTATGAAATGGGGCTTCATGCTGTACTTTAGTTCTGAGTCTCTATGTCTTGGTTTTTCCAGTATGAATAGCTTTTCGTGGTATATTAATAGGAAGTCCCTGTCTCTTAGCCTGCTCCAAACTTCTCTAGTTGTTTTCATCTTGTGCTGAACTTTTATCACTTCTTCTTTTAAGACAAAGCCTACGTCGAGAAGTGTCATCAATGCGTAGTGAGTTATTGGTACGTAGTGCTTCTTGACCCTCGTATCTCCGATTAGTATGCCTAGCACTCCGCCAGGCTTTAACACTCTGTAAATCTCTTTTGCTACTTGCCTAAAGAGTGTTAGGTACTCCTCTAGGCTTGTAGTTCTAGAGAGGTCCCCCTCAATCCTCTGTTCACCATATTCAATAATGTTAAAGTATGGTGGGTGAGTAGCCACCAAGTCTATGGAGTTATCAGGTATCTTATCGAGTTTCCTAGCATCTCCATGGTAAACCTTGTACCAAGCGCTGCTAGAAACACTAGTTACACTACTACTATTCTTAGCATAGTCAATTAGGCTCTTAGGCTTTTTCTCGTGTAAAGCCTTCATAAGGTAGTAAAGCCTGTGATGAGTTAAGATAACAGCGTTATAGTTTATGTCTACAGCTATACAGTTTCTACCAAGGAGTAAAGCCTCTATACATGTTGTTCCAGAGCCTACCATAGGGTCTAGAACAGTTTCACCAGGGTTAGTATACTTCAGCATCAAGGCACGAGGTATTTGAGGAGCCCAATTACCCCTATAATCACCTCTATGAGTAGCCCAAGAACCTCTCTCAGGAAAACTCCAAACAGTTGTAGAAACATCTGTCAACTCTTCAGGTAGAGGTTCAAGCCTCTTAACCTCTATAGGCTCGAGAGAAATTATCTGATCTTCAATAACAATAGTTTTATGCTTAGAAACAAAGTCTAAGTACTCCTCTACAGAAACTTCCCTCATACTTTAAAACCTTATAACACGCCTTATTTCAGAAATTGTAAATCCAGCTTCAAGAAGAGCATAAACAGCTAAACTCATTTTAGAGCCTAGGTACTTTGGAGGTGGATAGTTAGTATCCTCTTGAAGACCTATCCACTTAAGTGTTGCAAGAAACTTCTTAATTTCGATCTTCAAATCATTGCTCAATGCATTGAAGTAATGATTAATTGTGTTATCAATACTCCATCTATCTCTTAAAAGTCTTATTGTTGCATTAATAAGGTATTCATCTATTGTACTGTGTTTTTTCTTCAATTCTGCAAACATTTTACCTAAGTCATCATGCGTAGGTATTTTTACTTGAGGGCTGAGATTGGGAGAATATCTCCAAACCCTAAAATCGCATTCAGTTTTACTGTCAGGTATAGCTATCAACACCATATAGTCATTTATTTTCTCAACTAAAATAAGTCTAGGAGACCTATCTCTACAGACCCCAAGCTTCGCATCTAGCTCGTTCCTCACATTTCCAGGTGGTGGTAGTTTATCTATAATACCTACACCATTTATATATCGCTTCTCATTAAGTGCTTTCAGCACTTCATTCTCATTCCAGCTCATACAGTCCCGCTTCTCATATTGATTCACTCTAAACTTTATTATCCTTAGGAGAAATATAAACAGATCGATCGCTCAAGAGAAGGTAATACCATTGACCAATTGGTTGATACCTATAATAGAGGATAATTGGGGGATTATTAAGAGGAGAAATATTTACGGAGCTCCTGAAAACAGCGTCGCACTAAATCTTATCAAAAGAGAGGATAACATTATTTTCTATATTGTTAAGAAGGACTCTAAAAACTTGGAGGCAAAATTGTTGGTATATATAGAACCATTTGTGTGGTGGTAGGTTTAGATATCAGGTAGATCTTGAGGGTAAGAGGAAGAACTTTATCTTGAGGGTACGTAAGGGTAGGTGATATGGTATTTATTAAAGTAATCTTCGGTAGTTCTGAAGATATGAAAGAACTACCTAGTTCTAGTGTTCATCTTGTAGTTACTTCACCTCCTTACTTTAACACACCATTCGACTTCCCTAGACTCTTCAACTCTTATGAAGAATTCTTAAAGATGTTAAGGAATGTAGGGAGAGAGGTCTTTAGAGTACTCCAACCTGTAGACTCTACAATCCATTCGAGAGTAGTTGTTTATAGTATCCGGAGTTTCAAGACCACCCTCAACTCATCTCTAAACAAAACCTCTAATAGTAAATTAAAACTTACTGTCATAGCTATAGGGATATTAACTTACTTACATAAACTACAGTAATGTTAAGTATAGAGTATTAGGGGTAGTTATGGAGATTGTTAAGAGTGTTGATGTGAGAGGGTTTAGAGGTATTAGAGGGTTTAGAGAACCTCTTGAGTTAGGGAGGTTTAACGTACTTATCAGTAGGAACTGCAGTGGTAAGACAGTAGTTCTACAAGCACTTTACTTAGTAGCGATGCCTTTCTACGGTTTTAGTATCCCGCCATATGATATGTCAGCTAGTGACTATATTGAGAAACTTGTTGGAGGTAGAGATCATTTAATCTATGGTTACTCAGGTACAGCAACTATTGATTACAGGTTAGGAGTGGGAGGGGAGCTTAAGAACGTACCCTACGGTTACAGTCCTCATACATTCGATGTAGGCCGTATAGATAACCTCCAGGTAAGTATATCACCTAACGGTGTAGAGGTTAAGACTAAGATATCGTCGAAGGAGGTTGAGATTAGCTTAACAGGTGATAACTACGTCCAATTAATTAAGTCATTAAACCCTAGGAGTCCCACCCTAGCCATCTACATACCTAATGACAGCAACACTTACGAACTACTGCATAGCTATGTTTGTAAGAATATTGATGGTGTTGTCAGTGATGAACTCCATACTAAAGTATTTAAATACTTAACAGGAGTCATCTACGACAGATTTACTGAAGTCATCCCTAGACGTAACGAACTTTACGTTAGGAAGGAGGTTAGAGGTACTACATCATCATATGTTGGGCTTAAAGACATCGGTGAAGGTGTTAAGAGATTCATACTAACATACCTCACTGTAGAACATCTTAAACCACCACTGATCCTATGGGATGATGTTGAAGTCTCCCTACACCCAAACCTCTTAGAAACAACCCTGAAATGGCTTGCTGACTCAGGGAGGCAGGTAGTGATAGCCACACAGTATTGATGTTTTAGAGACTGTGATACGGATCGAACCTAAGGATGCTAGAGTAATACTGTTGAGGAAGGATAATAGTGATGTAGTCCACCATAAACCCTCGAACTCAACATAGTTAGAGAAATCCTTAATAAAGGACTTAATTTAAGGGTGTTAATTGATACTGTAATACCGTATTGAGTTAGTAGTACCACAGTAATTATCGCTTAACTAATGTACGTAACCCCCTCAATATCTTATTCATAAGTTCTGAGTTAGGGGTATGTCTTGAGTATAGTTCTAACTCGTAGTTAGTTATGAATGTTCTTACTAATTCGTAGGCAGGGTTAGTGAATACGTTCTTAACCCTTACTAAGAACTCACATAGTGTTTCTGAAGGCTTAGGTGGTTCTACATACCTACTGATTAAGTCTACGAACCTACGGTAAGTTCTAAAGAGTTTAGACTCTCTAAAAGTAATACCTACGTAAGTACAGTGGTAATGTGATGTTCTCAAGAGCTGTTAAGTGGGGTATTAAGTTAAACGTCTGAGGTATTATACCTAACTCCTTAAGCCTTAATGATGATGCTTCAGAATCAGTTAATACTTTAGAATCCCTACCTAAGACTACCAACTCACCACGGTCAGCACGTTCTAGTAGGCCTACTAACTTAACTAGGGTTGTCTTACCACTACCAGACCTACCTACAATACCTACGACATCACCTTCATTAACGACTAAGTTAATACCTCTTAACACGTAATTACCGTTGTAGGACTTCCAAACATCCTTAAGTAGTACTAATACCATACATGTAATTTTACCTAGAAGGACTTAAAATACTGATTCCCTAGGTAGGAAAATTTAATAGTTGGTAAGTGGATTAATTACTGGTTAGTAGGTTTGAATGTGTTGAGGGGTATATCACCGGTACTAACTACTATGGTGTTAGTAGGTGCTGTATTAGTCATAGGTGTTTCATTCATGTCCTACGTAGTTATACTCAGTAATAGTCAGAGGGTTGAGGCATACATACGTAGCTTAGTTGCTGATAAAGCATTAAACACTGTAATGTATTTAGAGAGAGTTGTTGATTACGGTGATAAGGTCTCACTATATGTAGGTATGGTTAACATCTTAAATGAGAGTACTACATACTACATAACAACATTTAAAACTGATTACTACGGACTACAGGCTAAAGTGTATAGGTCTTTAACGACATCAGTAAGTTACTTCAACGGCAGTAAATTCATTGACTTAAGTCCTACATCCGTAGATTCGGGTAAGGTCTACATAGTTAGTTTATCAGGTGATTACGTACCGTTAAGTATAGGTACTGTAAATATCTACGGATACATATACAGACATACAGGACTTATAAACGTAACATTTAGTAAGTCATCACTCGATACTGACGACTACGTAGTTATCATGTTGTTAGTAGGTGTAGGTGATGAGTACTACGAATTACTACAGTTAAGTGTTAAGGTGGTGTAAATGATTAGGTTACGTAGGGGTCAGGCAGAGATAATAGGTGGGTTGATAGTAGCCTCAGCACTACTACTAATAGTGATACCGTTAGTGATTAACCTAATGACTACGTCGACAACGATAACGACTAAGGGCTACACAATACGTTCACAATTCGAGATAAGTAGGTGGTCTGAGAAAATACTAAGTAATAACACATACATAATTAACGTAGGTTCAGTAGATATAGAGGTAGTTAGGGTATGGCTTAAGAACGGTACGTTAGTAGAGTATAACCCGTGGGTTAGGATACCGGTAGCATCATCAATACCTATAGAGGTATTAGGAATCACAAACATATCAGAGGTAGACTCAATAGTAACATCGAGAGGTAGGGTATTCAAACTAGAGGAGATAATACCACCACAAATAACAATACCGATACAATACCCACCACTAGGCTTAAGGAGTGAGGATATAGTTGGTGGTCAAAGTCTTAAGAATTATAGAATATATGCTAACTACTCATACGACGGATCTAAATGGAATCCTGGATATGCTGGATTCTACGTAGATGGTGATGGTTGGTATATCTTCAATACTAGTAGTGGTCGTTGGGAGAAGATCAGTAAAACTAGTGAAATTGAATATACTGACCTAGATAGTAATGGAGCTAGGGAACTAGTCGTTCTAGATAGTAACTTTAACGTAGTTAAGAGTTCTAAAGGTGTACCTAGACAACTATATATTAACATGACCTTTAAGGAGTTATTAAATATAGATAGTAACACATCACTTATAACAGTATTCCTTAAGTCGTTAGTAGGACTTAGTGATCAAGCAGATGTTTACGTATATATCACAGTATTCCTAATTAAGAGCGATAATAGTTCAGTTTACATCAGCTCTCCAGCCACTCTATCATATGCTAAGGTAACGGGAGCTGGCTTTATGGTCGTTGTATATCAAGGATATATAATATTCCCTGTAACTCAATTCGTAGGTTATTCGAAACTTCAGCAAAATCCAGGTTCTTACGATTTGATGATATCAGTTAGTGCTGTAACACAAGAGGATGTGGAAGTAAGTAGTAGTATTGAGTATGTAGCGGTAGTTAAGTATTAAAGATATTTTAATCCTTGGTTAATCATTACGTAAAATGCTAACGAATACTTACGTAATTACATTCTTTATCGAATTAACCTAGATAAGTAGTTAGTTAATGCGTTGAGGTTATTAGTGAATTCCTTATATGTTGTTAGTTCTTTCTTTATCCTCTCTATCTCCTTCTCTCTAGGTATGTATGGGTAGTTTCTAGGTTCTTCACTAGGTCTTTCGTTTGCGTATGGTCTGTTACATCCTGGGCAACCTGATGTTGTGAATGGTAACCCACTCTCTATTACCTCCTCTAACTGTCCTTTAGGTATTCCGAAGTCTACTATCTGTCCTTGTGAGTTGAATTTCATCCATTCATACCTACTTAACCCAGTGTTTATTAGGTACCTAGCTAGTTGTACCCTCCTATACTGACTTACTGGTGGTCTTACCCAACCCTCAAGTACTGAACCTTCTTCTGGGTAGAATGAGAATAGGTGTGTTTCAGCTCCTAAGTCATGTACTTGCTGTATCAGTCTTACAGCTTCCTCCTCACTTTCACCTAAACCAACTATTAGGTGGATACCTACCCTACCCCTACCCATAACCTCAACAGCTTCTTCAACACCTTCTAAGTACCTACCCCATCTGTGGGGACTTCTAGCACTCCTACCCCTAAGTA
Organism: Desulfurococcaceae archaeon; assembly: GCA_020832985.1. Lineage (GTDB taxonomy): Archaea > Thermoproteota > Thermoprotei_A > Sulfolobales > NBVN01 > CAZZLT01. The sequence goes on from JAJHRE010000006.1 coordinate 23,515, forward strand.
ATTCGAATACCTCCTCACTAGCACAGTCAATAGCTATACCTATACGTTCAGTACCTACATCTCTCAACTTCTTCATCCACTCCTTAGTAAATAATGATGGTGTTATCAGTGCTGAGATGGGTAGTCCAGTAGCTCTGTAGACTCTCCTAATAACCTCAACCTCAGCTTCTAACGCTTTAGGGTTAGTTATAGTTGCTACACAAACCCTGTAAGGTCTTAAAGAACAACCACTATAGTTGAACTTACCTAACCTCTCAATAATATCGTCTAAACTCCTTAAAGGCCATTCAACACGTATTAAAGACCTACATATAGGTGTCTTACTAACCTCCCTAGCCTGACCACAGTATAAGCAATTAGCTTTACACCCATCACTAAAGTGTAGGAGTAGGTTTATACAGAATGGGTATGCATTCCTGAAGAATTTACCGTTAGTGAAACCTAACACTATATCAGCTGCAGTACTAACCCTAACGTAGTCAGGTGATTCATGAGTCAATTGTGTAGACATGAATAACTCCTAATTAAACTCATACGGAGTAATTAATACTTAACGTATTCGTATATAGATGCGCAACACTCATGAACTACTTTAAACGGTATACCCTTCTCAACTAAGTAGTTAAGTGTTTGAGTCATTGGGAATGCAATACCGTTGAAACCTAATTCAATAGCTCTTAACTCAACACTTAAGTACTCCTCAGTCCTAGGCCTCATACAACCAATTGTTAGGGGTATACTACTAAGCCTCTCCCTACCATACCTAAGTACCTCTAATACGTACTCAGGTTTCGGTGGGTTTAATGACTCGTAAGGAGTTCCTGGATATGGTGTGAATACTACGAATACAGCTGCTTTAGGTGGGTTCCTATAAAGTATATCAATAGCTTTAAACTCATTACTTGGTAAACCCTTATAAAGCCCTATAATTATGTGTGGAATTACTGTTAATCCGTAGTCCTTAAGTAATTCATAAGTCCTTAAGTAGGCGTTAACGTCTTGAATACCTATGACCTCCCTCACACTACCTTCATGAACTACTAAGTCTATCAACACAGCATCAACTCCTGAATCCCTAAGCATTTTAGCCCTAACATCATCTACAGTACCTGAGTGTATGAATACCTTAAGCCCTAACCCCTTCAAATACTTAATAATCCTTAAGTACTTCTCGAAGGGTACCCTACCAAACCTATCACAACCACCACTGAGTAAGACACCAGTGACTCCGGAATCCCTCAACCTCGTAGCTAGAGCTACTAATTCGTTAGGTCCTCCAACATGTAACATATTATTTAGTAATCTACCGTAGCAGTGCTTACACATTAACTCACAGGTACTACCTGTTAAACTAATTGATGGGAAGTCCCTACCGTAAATACCTAATTCAGGGACTTCATAATGTATGTTAGATGTTGCGAATACTACCAGCAAGTTATTACCTAATATAGGTGTTCAGTAAGTTTTTAAGGTGTAGTGTAAATTTCCTCAGGGTCTTAATGAGTACTTGGAGATTCTTATTCCATAGGGCTCCTGACGATTACTTACTAGCTACTGAGGAAGTATTAACTAAAGGTGTTGGTCTTAGGAAATCACCACCTACAGTACGTGTTAATATCTTCGACCCACCAGCAGTACTCATAGGTTTTAACCAGGACGTATATGAGGAGGTTAATGTCGACTTAGCTAAGGAGTTAGGTTTTAGGGTTAATAGGAGGCCTTCAGGTGGTGGTACGATACTAATGTATGAAGACACACCTGGTTGGGAGTTATGGATTCCTAAGGACTATGTAGCTCACTTAGACATAAGCTCTATGTATGAGTACTTAATAAGGATACCTATCAAGGCATTCCATAACTTAGGAGTTACTAAAGCTACGTTCAGACCTAAGAACGATATTGAGGTTAACGGACGTAAGATATCTGGGACAGGGATATATACAGAATATGATGGGGTACTATTCTGCGGTACTGTACTACTAGACTTCAACGTAGAATTAATGCTTAAACTACTGAAACTACCTATTGAGAAGCTAAGTGATAAGGTAGTTAAGAGTTTTGAGGAGAGGTTAACTACAGTTAAACGTGAGTTAGGTTTTAAACCATCAATAGATGATGTAGTGATAGCGTTTAAGAAAGCTGTTAAGGAGGTATTAAACGTTGATTTAGTTGATGGTGATTTAAATGAGTGGGAGTTGATGGAGTTGGAGGAAGTCATTAAGAAGTATAGGAGTGATGAGTGGGTCTACGGATTCAGGAGGGGTTCAGGATTTAATAGGGTATGTACTCATAAAACACCTGCAGGGTTATTAAGGATTCATGTTAAGGTGTTCGAAGATGTTTTAGAAAGTATCTTAATAACTGGTGATTTCTTCACATACCCAAACACGTTAATATATGATGTTGAGGCTAGGCTTAAGTGGGTACGTATAGATGATGTTGTTGAGGTGTTAGAGAGGTTTGGTAAGGAGGTTAACGGAACGATTCACGGGTTATCATTTAGGGAGTTAGGTAATTACATAGTGAGTTGTTGTAGGGCTGGTTAATGCAGGATGTAGTGAGTTACGTCATGGTCTTCATAACATCGTTACTCCCAGTAGCTGAGGTTAGGGGTTCAATACCGTTAGCGTTAATACTGTTTAACGATTTTAGTAAGAAGGTAATTGCTGTAATATTAGCTGTTATCGGGAACTTACTAGTAGCACCTATAGCGTTATCAATACTTAACTATCTAGACTCTATGATCAGGAATTTAAGGTATGTACCGTCAACTATACGTAGGACGTACGTTAAACTACTTGAACGTGCTAGGAGGGAGGGTGTTAAGGTAGAGAGGAAGGGGCTTATAGGGTTGACTATATTCGTAGCAATACCACTACCAGCAACTGGTGCTTGGACAGCTTCGTTAATAGTCTTCATCATGGGTTTCAACAAGCTTAAGTCGTTAATAGCTATAGAGTTAGGTGTTCTGATAGCATCAGCTATAGTACTAGTAGTAGTTGGGTTATTCCAATACGTAATCTAGCGTTAACTAAGTGTTAATCCTCCTTAAAACCTCACTAACTAACTTACTCATCGGTATTCCTAACTCCTCAGACACCCTCTTCAAATCATCGAATTCAGGTTTAACCCTAACGATATTACCTTGATTATCCATACATACCTTAACCCTAACCTTAAACTCCTTACCCCCACCACCAATACTTAATTCCCTAACCTCCCTCCTAGGAACTACATACCTACTAGTCCTTAAGACCCTAACACCTAATGTGCCTAAACCCTCAACTAAGTACTTAGTTAACTCAGGTACTAACTCCTCCCTACATATAACCTTAACTATATGCCCAGGCCTACCCTTCTTAGTAGTTGTAGGTATTATAGCTACGTCTAAAGCACCTAGACTCAATAACTTCTCCACCACATACCCTAAGACCTCACCGGTGACGTCATCTACGTTAGTCTCAAGTACGTATACATCATCATAGCTTAACATGTTCAACTCATCTGAAGTACCTAAGATCACTCTAACGATGTTCGGTAGTTCCTTAAACACCTTACTACCACAGCCGTAACCAACTCCTTCAACACTCATTAACGGTAAGTACTTCACAGGCTCGAATAGAGTTACTAGTAATGCAGCACCTGTAGGTGTTGTTAACTCCTCATTAACAGGTCCACCAACTACGTAGTAATTCCTTAACTTAAGTATCTCTAACGTCACATATGCTGGACTAGGTATTAAGCCATGCTCAACCCTTACTAAACCACCACCTACAGCTACTGGTAGTGAGTACCTCCTACCCTTAAGTAAGCCTAAGTCATCTAGTATTGTGAGGGTAGCTAATACATCGAATATAGTGTCTACAGAACCTACCTCATGGAGGTGTACGTCGTAGACTGTTGAGTTATGGATTGATGCCTCAGCCTTAAGTAGGTTAATCAGTACATCCTTAGCTAACTTCATAACATCTTCATTCAAACCTAAGTCACTACCTACACGTTCGAGGTAGTTGATTAAGTCCTTACCAGTGATATGCTCCCTAACCTCACTTAATGATATCCCCACATACTTAGCCTTAAAACCACTAACGGTACGTTCCTCAACAACTACGTTGAATTCTTTAACATGTGGTAACTTACTTAACGACCTTGACAACTCATCCAGTACTGAGGTCTTACCGCTTAAGTCTACTAAAGCAGCTACTAACATATCACCTGAGACACCAGCTAATGTAGGGTCTACAACTAATACCCTACCCACAGGACTCCCTCACAGAACTAATACGTCTACATATTAATGTTGTGAATAGTGCTGCACCGACACCGTTATCTATATTAACTACTGCAATACCTAAAGAACATGATTGAAGCATTGACATAAGTGCTGAAGTCCCAGAACCTCCGAATCCGTAACCATGTGATGTTGGGACAGCAACTACAGGTATGTCTAGTAAGGATGATATTACTGAGGGTAATGCCCCCTCCCTACCAGCAATGACTACAGCTACATCAGCGTTAAACTCCTTAACCTTCTTAACAGCGTTGATAACTCTTTGAAGTCCTGCAACACCTACGTCATAGATGTTAAGCACCTCACACCCAAACTCCTTAAGTACTGCTTCAACCTCCTCAGCAACCGGTATGTCGGCAGTACCTGCAGTAACTACAGCAACCCTACACCTCAGTAACTCACCTCTGAACCCCCTATCCCTAACTACTACTAACCCACACCTACTGTAGGTACTTACTGAGAACTCCTTACCTAACTCCTCAGAAAGTTGTGTTAGTAGTTCCTTAGGGACTCTAGATATTATCAACCTACCTAACTTAGGTGTTAAACTCTTAGCAATACTTAATAACGTGTTTAAGTCCTTACCCTCACCTAAGACTACTTCAGGAATACCCCTACGTAACTCCCTACTAATGTCGAAGACTACGTTACCTAAGTCCTCAACAGCTAATAACTTAATTAACCTCTCAGCATCATCAATGCTTAACTCACCAGCTAATAACTTCTTAAGTATGGTCCTTAAATCCAACGTTAAAGCACCTAAATATTAATACCTTAATTTAATATAGTGTTTATGTGAGGTCTTAATGAGTGTTAAGTACTGGTTAAGACCTATAGGTATGATCCATACATCCTTAAGTGATGATGAGGTCAGGAACTCCTTAACAGGTGTTCCAGGTGTTATCGAGGTCTTCGAGGAGTTTGCTGGAGGTCTTAAAGGTATTGACGGATTCTCACATTTAATAGTTGTAACGTACCTACATAAAGTAAGTGATGAGTTAAGGAATGTCCTTGAGGTTAGACCTAGGAGGTTATTAAGACTTGGTTTAAGTATTGATGAAATACCTACGGTTGGTGTCTTCTGTACAGACTCACCACATAGGCCTAACCCAATAGCAATAACTATAGTTAGACTTGTAAGACGTGAAGGTAGGTTCCTCTACGTTGAGGGTTTAGACCTCTTCAACGGTACTCCAGTCATAGATTTAAGGCCCTACACACCTGATAGAGTCGTAACTAACCCCACACTACCTCAATGGTATGTAGAATTACTTAATAAGGTTAGAATGAGGAGCAGTAGTAACAACCCACCTATATAATATAGGATAATTAAAAAGTATTGATTTACTGAGGACTTAACTTATAACCTAAGAACCTACTTATGAATACTGTACATGCGTTATCTCCAGAAACGTTTATTGCTGTCCTAATAGCATCTGCTATAGGGTCTATAACTAACATTATACCGACACCTTCTAACGGTAGTCCTACAACTGATAATACATATGCTAACATTATAGTCCCTCCACCAGGTATTGCTGCAGTAGCTACAGAACCTATCACAGCAGCAAGTATTATTAGTGATATGTGGTAGGGTGTTAAAGCTATCCCGAATAGTTGGGCTACGAACATAGCACTTAATGCTTGGTAAAGTGCTGTACCATCCATATTCACAGTAGCTCCTATAGGTAATGTAATCCCGAACAACTCATCAGGTACACCCATCTTCTTAGCAGCCTCCATATTATACGGTAGGGTTACTGCTGAAGACCTAGTAGTGAAGGCTATCAGGAATGGTGTTGACTGAGCTTTAAAGTACCTTACAGGGCTTAAACCACCTAAAGCTACGAGTATTGAGTAGATGATGAAGAAGTGGAGTAGTGTGAGGCTGTATTGAGCTAGTAAGAACTTACCGTAAGCACCTAACATAACAGGTCCATACCTAATCATCAGCCATGCAGCATATGCGAATACAGCTATAGGTGCGTAATACATGACAACCCTAACGAATGATATCATGACCTTAGAAGCTAGTGATAGGTATTGAGAGACCTTCCTACCCTCATCACCTAGTAACACTACAGCAACACCTAACACTATAGCGAATATTATCGTAGTCATAGAACCACCAACAGTTAGTAAGGAGTTGAAGTCTGTCTGGAAGAATGATAGTAGTACGTCAACACCTGACGGCGGTGTAGGTGGTTTATAGTCTTTAGGTGGTTGAAGACCTACTAAAGCTCCTGGAGCGAACACCTGACCTGCTAACACACCCCAGAAAGCAGCTAATGCTGAAGTCACTATATAAACTATTAAGATTAAGACTAAGACCTTACCTAACTTCTTAGCACTAGCTATAGATGATGTTGCAGCAGCTATGGTGAAGAATATCAGTAACGGTATTACAACCCTAATTAAACGTACGAATATATCACCTAGAGCTTTAAACCAATCAGCTAGTACTGTCTGGGTATCCTTAGGTAAGGTAACACTTACAGTATATCCGAAGAGGATACCTACTACGAAGCCTACAGCTATAGCTATTAAGAGTAGCTTAGCACCCCTACCTACACTCACGAAACCCTCCTAACATTCTAAAAGCAGTGTTTAAAAATTTTCATGAAGTTCATGAGCATCTATAAACACTTTATAAACCGAACCTAAGCCTAATTAGAAACATTTACTACGTTAGTAATCAGTAAGTTAACTACTGATAAATTACTTCTAAGTAGCTTTAGGGTATGAACCTAATACCTTCATAAACGGTACGTAGTTACGTAAGGGGTTAAGAGCTTCTAAACACTTTATCTAATCTATGACCTTCAAATCTATGAAGAATGCGTACTCCCATAACACCTCCTTCTTAGGTCTTGACTCAATCTTAGTCAGGTTAATACCCTCTAAAGAATTCTCTATAGGTACTACACCGGAGTCTACCTCCTCACCGCATGTTGGAGGTTTCGTCCTTCAGGGTGGGGAGCCATCAGCGTAGTATGCGACCTTAACCAACTAATAACCCCTATAAGAACTACTGTGTAGATAACTTCTACGTTGTGGTGTGTTTAGTGTTTTGTCCTGGTGGTGTTTTAGTTATGAGTAGTGCTAAGGCTAGGATTATGATTACGCATATTGATATCAACGTAGTGGTTAGGTCACCTCTGTAGTTGCTGATGTATGGTTGTGTAGTGTTTACCCTCTCCGTAGTAGTTACTGTCTCAGTAATTACTACTGTTTTAGTGATTGTGGTTACTGTGGTTTCAGTCTGTGTCATGGGTGGTTGCTTACCTACGTACTCTAGGTTTAGATATGTTGAGAGGAGCATTGATAGTCTTGCCAGCATGTATGTCTGGTATTGAGGGTCTGAAGAATACGCATTAGCTAACTCCATATAGACTACAGTATCTACAGGTATTGAAGTGTTTAGAAACTCTAGAGTTGATAGTATAGTGTTGTTTAAGGCTTTAACTGAGTCGTTATAGTTGTTAACGAACGTAGTAACTAATGTTAAGTACATATAACCTAACGTACTCAGACCTACTGAGAACTTATCTAAGTCATTACCTAATCTATTCATTAAAGAGTACCTCATATACGCCTCATTAAATATATCTGAGGGTATGGATACACTGCTTGAGAACGCTAGTATGTATGCGTAGATGTTCCGAGTCAGTAACTCTATAGTGAGTACTAAGCCCTTAATATCATTAACAGATATATATTTACTGGGTTCAGACCCCTTACCAAGTAGTTTAAGCCATAGTCTAGCAGTATATGCTCTAGCATCAGCAAGTGCTAAGTAGTAAGTGGTTTGTTCTAACCCTTGAGAACTTAAGGAGTTGTTCAAGTATATGTATGCGTCGTAAACCCTCTCCAACACATTAGCTAATACACTGACATCACCTAAACTGATGTTCCTGCTGACGGAGTTGTGGACTTCATCAATTAACTTATGAATTGTTGAGTTGATATCGTATGTAGTACTTCTTAAGTAGCTACTATCCACTATAGACTTAAGTATGTAGTAACGCCACTTAACATATATTAGGGCTTGGAAGTATGTTGAAGCAGCTGCGTATAGTAAACCCCTACCCTCAAAACCCTTAGCAGTAGTTATTAAGTCGTTAATCCTAGACTCTATATTGTTGAGTAGGTTGTTAACGTATGCAGCCTCACTACGACTTAATGACTTCAAGGCAGTACTCCTTATAGAGTCACCAGCACTTAAGTAATTACTAACTTCATACTTAATACTACTAACCCAGTCCTTAAATATCGGGTCTAACCCTGAACGCATACCCTCAACGAGTGCTACAGCCTCACTAGTTACTGGCTTCTTATAGACACCACCACTAAACACTTCAAGAGCTTCGAAGACATTAGCTACTGGTACTACCTCAACACCTAACCTACGTCCGTAATCTACTAAATCTACAACTACCTGTTCAGTCCTGTAGATAACTACAGAACCCCTACGTTCAGTAACTGTGACGTACTCAACATCATGTGTCTGCCCGTAAGGTACTAAGAACTTCTTAGCACCTATACCTGCAGCTGCTTCAAGCTTAGCTTTAAGACCTCCTACAGGCCCTACACTACCGTCAGGCATTATCATACCAGTCATAACTACATCACTCCTTAACGGTAGGTTGAGTAGGGCTGCTGCGAAGGCTACTGCAGTCACACCACTAGCACTAGGACCACCAACTATTGGGGAGTCTGAAGTTATTGATGCGTAGTAATCACAGGCTCTGAAGTCTATGCCTGCAACCCTACTAGCTACTAAAGCAGCTACTCTAGTCGATGCTTGAAGGTCTAACTCACTTAAGGGTAGGGTCTCAACATATACATGACCTGATCCTGGGCAGGTAATCCTAACGTAGAGTTCTGCAGTAACACCGACGTAGCTACCGTTAGGTAGTTGAGTAACAGCAACTATAGTTACATGTCTATCCCTACTAATTACTGGGTTATAGGGTTGTGAGTAGGTAGTAGTTGTTAGTAGTAGCCCTACTACTAAGACTACTACTAACTTACGCATTGATCGAGCCCGAATACTACAGGTTAAAAATAAATAAATGTTTTGGTGTTAATGCTTAACTAAACCTCAACTAAACCCTAACCTTAGTAATAGCTTCTAAGGTTATCTTACCAGCTCTCTCAACATAACGACGTAATTCCTCAGCTGTTGCGAACCCTAACTCCTCAACTAATGAATCACTAACTAGTAGTAGGGCACCGGACTTCAACCCCCTCATAAGGCTTAACGTGAATATTGTGGCACACTCCATCTCAACAGCTACTATACCCCTACTAGTCCATTTCCTAACGAATTCAGGGTCTTCAGCGTAGAAAGCATCACTACTTACTACAGGGCCTATAACATACTTAACACCTGACTTACTAACCTCATCAACTATAGCGTTAAGTACTTCGTAATGAGGTGCTGAAGCCATACATATGTTCTCCTTTATGTATTGATAGAAGAGACCTCCTTGATTATAAGCTGCAGCTGTAGGTATGACCACATCACCAATACCTAAACCCTTAACCATAGCACCGCAGGTACCTAACCTAACGAATACCTTACCACCCAACATAGCTAATTCCTCAATAACTATAGCTGATGAAGGACCTCCAATACCGTGGGTAGCTACCGTCACCGACGTACCTCTGTAAGTACCGGTATACGTTAGTAGACCTCTATTACTATTAACCAGTTTAGGATTCTCAAGTAGTGAGGCTACTTGCTCAGTACGTGCTGGATCACCACAAACTATAACCCTCTCAGCTATATCACCCTTCTTAGCCCTAATGATTACCGGGCCAACCATAACTAAACCCGTAAAATTACGTAGGTAAACGTTTTTAATCTCTCATGAAATTCACTAAATCGTGTATGTAGTTGTTAACGTAGGTCAGGTATGTGTTGTTGGTAGGGTTATAGAGGAGGTATTCAATAGGGTTGTGACGTATTTAGAGGACTTCACAGACCCTAACTTCTACCCATCAAGAAGTGACGACCCAGAACAAGTCCTAAGGTATTTCTTCTTCATGGTATCAATAGATCATAGGACTTCAAGAGGTACTGTCTTCGAGGACTACATCAACGGTAAGCTCTACCACGGGGCAGACCTACTGTATAGGTTAGGGAAGTTAAGATATGATGAATCCCCAGACTTCTTCAACCCTAAGAACATGTCTAGGATAACTACTGAAGACGTTATTAAATGGTTGAGGACGTCGAAGAACGTAGTTATATGGGACCCAAGTACTAGAGCTGATTTATTGAGGGATGCTGCGTTAAAACTGCTTAAGTATTTCAACGGTTCTGTAACTGAATTACTGAGGAGGTCTGAAGGGTATATAAGGCATCCATACAAGAACGGGTTAAGTGACTTATTCAAGGTATTTAAAGCTTATTCAGACCCTGTAGAGAAGAAGTTCTTCCTATTCCTTAAGTTCGTTATGAGGAGGGGGTTGTTAGAGGTTAGAGACCCTCAAAACGTTGAAGTACCTGTAGATAACCACTTAAGCAGGTTAGCATTACGTCTACGACTTATAGAGTTAGACAGTGGTACGCTTTCTAAGGTCTTAAATAGGGTTGAGTTTACTGAGGATGAGGATGTTAGGTTAAGGTTTAAGGTGAGGTATGCGTATAAGTTGATGTGTAGGGTATTCAGTACTAAACCTGATATCCTCGATGACTTCTTATGGGTCTTCGGTAGGAAGTACTGTAGTAGGGAGAGGCCTACATGTGAGGTAAGTGGTTCATGCCCTATATCTAAGGTATGTCCTAGTTTTAAGAATACAGGTGGTTTAGTAGAACATAACTTCACAAACACTTTCTACTACTGATTAAGTCTAATCAAATGATTTTTATAATCATGTATATGTTATTAAATCACTGTTTACGTAATTCTTCGTACATTAAGAATTATTCGTATAAGTTTTTAAACCCCTACCTAAATAACTTTAGGATAGTTGATGACGCTAGTACGATACCTAGTCAGGAGGGTGTACCACTCAATACCTACACTCGTAGGTGCCTTACTCTTTATCTTCATATTAGTCCGTGTACTACCTGGAGATCCAGCTAGGCTTATAGCAGGGCCTGAAGCTCTTGAGGAAGATGTGCAGAGGATTAGAGAGCAGTTAGGTCTTAATAAACCTATACATACACAATTTATTGATTATGTAACGGCTGTACTTAAAGGTGATTTCGGTAGATCTATAAAATTCGGTACACCAGTTATTAATGAGATCTTATTTAGACTACCATACACAATAATCCTAGCATTAGTAGCTGAGGCTATTGCTATAGCTATAGCATTACCATTAGGTATAATATCTGCTTTAAGACCTAAATCTAAGACCTCCTACATAGCATCTGTGATATCATTAATAGGTGCTTCAACACCTGTTTTCTGGATAGCTCTAATACTCATATACATATTCTCAGTTAGTTTGAAATTACTACCTTCAAGTGGTGCTGATAGTCCTAGACATATAATCTTACCAGCTATAACGTTATCATTAGTCTTAATGGGTAATTTAACTAGGATTACTAGGTCTTCAGTTATTGAGGTGTTAAGCAGTAATCACGTATTAACAGCTCTTGCTAAAGGACTTAAAGACAGGATAGTGATTACGAGACACGTACTTAAAAATGCTTTAATACCTATAATAACGATAATGGGTCTTCAAGTAGGTAACTTACTAGGTGGTGCTGTAATTACGGAGACCGTATTTGCATGGCCTGGTATTGGTTCATTACTAATAGACGCTATCTTCTTCAGAGATTACGTATTAGTTCAAGGTATAATACTCTTCATGGTATTAGTATTCATAATTGTAAACATAGTTGTTGATGTTATCTACGCATATGTAGATCCTAGGATTAGGGATGTATTATGGAGAATGAGTTAATACTTAAGAATCTTTCAGAAGCTAGGAAGAAACAGTTAATTGCTATGTGGGAAGTGTTTAAATCTAATAGGGTTGCATATACATCACTATACGTATTACTAGGTCTTATAGGGTTAGTGATAGTAGGTTTATTCTACACTCCTTACAACCCATACGACTTTGACTTAAGTAGGGCTAGACAACCACCATCACTTAAACATTTATTAGGGACTGATGAGTTAGGTAGAGACATACTTAGTAGGTTAATGGTTGGTGGTAGGTATACTATAGGTATATCATTTATTTCAGTATTACTTGGTTCAATAATAGGTAGTACTTTAGGCCTGATATCTGGTTTCTTCGGTGGACGTATAGATACGGTAATTCAAAGAGTTGTTGATGTGGCATTAGCATTCCCTACAGTATTACTAGCAATTGCTCTCATGGTATCTTTAGGTCCTGGAATTCTTAGCTTGATAGTAGCTATATCAATAAGTACATTCCCAACATATACTAGGTTGGTAAGGGGTGTCGTTCTTCAAGTAGTTAATGAGGATTACATAGCAGCTGTTAAACTACTTGGTAAGAGTTCATGGTATATAATGTTTAGGCATGTATTACCTAACGTATTATCACCTATTATCGTACAGACAACTTACTATCTAGGCTTCTCAATACTTCTAGCATCAGCTCTAGGGTTCTTAGGATTAGGTGTACCTCCACCAATACCTGAGTGGGGTGCTATGATAAGTACTGGTAGGGTATATCTCTTTAGCTCTCCACATATAGTGGTGTTCCCAGGATTATTCATCATGATAACAGCATTATCCTTTAACTTAATAGGTGATGGTTTAAGAGATGCTTTAGATCCTAAATCAAGGATGTTTCTTAGGAGGTTCTAATTGTGGAGAAGGTGCTTGAGATACTAGGTTTGAGAGTATACTACGAATTACCTCAAGGTACTGTTAAAGCTGTTGATGGTGTAGACCTAGATGTATTTAAAGGTGAGATTTTAGGAATTGCTGGTGAGAGTGGTTCTGGTAAATCAACACTTGCTCTAACTATAGCTGGGTTATTAAGACCTCCAGCTAAGGTAATATCTGGGAAAGTATTATTTAGAGGTATTGATATCCTTAGACTAAGTAATGATGAGTTAAGGAGTATTAGGGGTAGGAAGATAGGGATTATATTCCAAGACCCAGTTACATACTTAAACCCGATATACACTGTAGGTTTTCAAGTTGGTGAAGTCTTTGAAGCTCATAGAGGTGGTAAAATACTTAAGTATCTTAATGAAGTCATTAACTTATTCAAAGCTGTTAAGATTGGTGATCCTGAGAGGAGGGTTTACTCATACCCACACCAATTAAGTGGTGGTATGAAACAGAGAGTGTTAATATCTATGGCAATTGCTGAGAAGCCAGAGTTAATAGTTGCTGACGAACCAACATCAGCTCTAGATGTAACTATTCAAGCAGAAATCGTTGAACTACTTAATGAGATTAGGAAGGAGTTAAATACTTCAATAGTCTTCATAACTCATGACCTAGCACTACTGTTAGAGATAGCTGATAGGATTGCAGTCATGTATGCTGGTAAGTTAGTTGAGGTTGGGAAGACTTATGAGATCTATAAAGACCCCTTACACCCGTATACTAAGGCATTAATCTCAGTATTGAGGTATGAGAGAAAGAGGAGGCCTACACCGATTAAGGGCTCAATACCTAGTCTGATAAACCCACCACCAGGTTGTAGATTCCATCCTAGATGTCCGTACGTATTACCTAAGTGCTCTCAAGTAGATCCTAAATTAGTTAATGTTAATGGTAGGTATGTCTCATGCTTATTAGTTGGTGGTAGTGATGGAGGAGGTAGTTAAGGTAGTTAATGTTAGGAAGTACTTCCCACTATACTCTGGACTATTCTCTAAGGTCTATGTAAGAGCTGTTGATGGTGTAGACTTAGAATTACGTAGCGGTGAAGTGCTTGCATTAGTTGGTGAGAGTGGTTCTGGTAAGTCAACACTTGGTAGGATAGTAGCAGGTCTGATAAAGCCTGACTCAGGTGAAGTACTCTACAGAGGTCATAACATATTCAGACGTAGTAACTCGTTGAGGGAGGTAAGACATAAGATCCAGGCAGTATTTCAAAATCCTGATAGTAGTTTAAACCCTAGAATGCAGATATTCGACATATTGAGAGAAGCTATACTAACTAAAAAGCCTAATCTAAGTAAGTCTGAAGTGTTGAGTGAAGTATTAAGACTATTAAGAGCTGTAGGACTTTCTGAAGACCACCTACTTAAGTACCCCCACGAACTCTCAGGAGGTGAGAAGCAGAGGGTAGCTATTGCTAGGGCATTAGCTGTAGAACCTGAGGTATTAGTAGCTGATGAGATAGTATCAGCTTTAGACGTATCCGTCAGAGCTCAAGTAATGAACGTACTAATGGACGTTATAGATATGTTTAAGTTAAGTGTTATATTCATAACCCATGATATGGGGTTAGTCTGGAGTATCTCTGATAGAGTTGCTGTCATGTACTTAGGTAAGTTAGTTGAGGTTGGGAAGACTGAAGACATATTCAAGAATCCTCAACACCCATACACGAAGATGTTACTAGTATCATCACCTATAATATCATCATCTAATGCGTATAGAGACTTAAGATTTAAACCTATGGGTGAGCCCCCAAGCCCTATAAACCCACCGAAAGGGTGTAGATTCGTTACTAGATGCCCTATAGCAGTACCTGAATGTAATTCAGTAGAACCTCAACTAATTGAGGTTTCTGAAGACCATAAAGTTGCTTGTATAAGAGTTAATGAACACGTCAACTAATTTTTTACTATTATTGATAAGTACTAGATTAAATTTTATTTGATGGTTAGGTCATAAGTGAATATTAGTTAAAGGTTTAAAAACCCCTACTCCCTAGTATAGGGGGTACCTCTATGAGGTTAAGTAAAGGTGCTTTAAGTAAGACCGCAGCTATAATAATAGCTGTTGTCGTCGTGATAGCTGTTATAGGCGGTGTTGCCGTCCTAACTAGACAGCCACAACCATCACCTACACCAACACCTACATCACCATCTCCAACTACTGCGACAGTAGTAACAACACCTACCGTAACTAAAAAAGATACTATTAAGGTAGCTATAGGTGTTGACTTAGATACTGTAGATCCTCATGCACAGACAACCACTATGGTCTACAACGTGTTAAGGCATTGTTATGAGACTTTAGTATGGTTTGATGAGAAGGGTAATGTAATTCCTTGGCTTGCTGAGAAGTGGGAGGTATCACCAGATGGTAAGGTATATACGTTCTATATTAGGAAGGGTGTGAAATTCCATGATGGTTCAGAACTTGATGCCTACGTAGTTAAGGCTAACTTCGATAGGTGGTTAGACCCAACAGTTAGAGTTCCTCAAAGGGGTCAGTTAGGCCCTATAGAGAAGGTTGAAGTAGTTGATAAGTATACCGTTAAGGTGTATATGAAGACACCATACGCAGTATTCCTTAGGGCGTTAGGGGCATACCTACTCATAACTAGCTCTGGAGTTATTACATCCTTCGGTAATAAGACAATCACTGAGGTCATCGGTACAGGCCCGTATAAGTTTGTGGCTTGGGAGAAGGGTAAGAGGATAGTTATTGAGAGGTTTGACGATTACTGGGGTGAGAAACCTGTGTTGAAGAGGATTGAGTGGTTAGTAATTCCTGAAGCATCTACTAGGTTAGCAGCTTTACTAGCAGGTGATGTTGACTTCGCATTCAACCTACCACCTACAGACCTTGAGAGGGTTAAGGGTGATGCTAGGTTTACAGTACTAACACCGACTAGTAATAGGATTATATTCGTAGCTATGATTCCTAGAGGACCTCTAGCGGATCCTAAGGTTAGGCAAGCACTTAACTACGCAGTTGATGTAGACTCAATAATTAAGAACGTACTCTACGGACTAGGTATTAAGACTAACGCACCACTACCACCACACTTCTTCGGATATGCTGATATGCCTCCATACACTTACAACCCTGAGAAGGCTAAGCAATTACTTGCTGAGGCTGGATACCCACAAGGATTTAAAGTAGTACTTATGCACCCGACAGGTAGGTACTTAATGGATAAGCAGGTTGCTGAAGCTATACAGGCATACCTATCTAAGGTCGGTATCACTGTTGAATTAAAGACTATGGACTGGCCTAGCTTCGTAGCAGAACTACTTAAACCTCTAGATCAGAAGACTTTCGATATGGTATTATTGGGTTGGGGTCCTGCAGTAGCTGATGCACACTTCACACTCTACGGACAATTCCACTCAGCTCAAGCAACTCCTAAAGGGTTAGCAGCAGCACACTACAACAACTCAGAAGTTGATAAGTTATTGGAGGCGGCTTTAGCTGAGTTAAACGAGAGTAAGAGGGCTGAGTACTATAAGAAGGCTATAGAGATTATATGGCGTGATGCACCGTGGATATTCCTATACACTCAGAAGTGGTTCTTCGCATCATCAGCAAGTTTAGAAGGTTATAAAGTACATATAGATGGTGAGCAAGTCTACTTCTGGAAAGCATATGTTAAGTAATTTCCTTAAGTAAATATTAACTAAACCAACACTTTTTTCTAAGGATTTCAATGGATCTCTACACGACAAATATGAGTAAGTTGAAGGGGTTGATGAGTTCTAAAGGACTGGAGTCTCTAATCATATGTGGTCAACCAAATATTACGTACTTCACAGGAGTCCCTAAACCTTCAGGTACGTTAATGTTAGTTGTTGGTGATGAGGTGACGTTACTTACCCCATTACTTGATTATGAGAGGGTTTCAAAATCTATAGGTACTCGGGATATTAACGTAGTACCCTATAGTAGGTATGCGGTTAAGGCTTACGTAGATTATGTTGAGGACTTAACAGGCTATGTTAAGAAGAAGTTATCAGGTGTTAGTAGGTTAGGTATTGATTTAAACTATATCAACTACCTCATATACGGGTTGGTTAATGCATTAACAGTTGATGTAGTTGATGTAAGTAGTGATATTCAGCTTATGAGGTCTGTTAAGGAGGGGTATGAGGTTGAGTTTATTCGTAAGGCTTTAAGGATATCTGAGGAGGCTTTGATGAGGACTATTAATGAGTTAAGCTATGGAGTTACTGAGTTAGGTGTTGTAGGGGTTTTAGAGAAGTTTATGAGGGATTTAGGTGCTGATGGTGTAGCCTTCGACACTATAGTAGCTTCAGGTGTTAATTCAGTCTACCCGCACGCATTACCAGGTAGTGATGTTATACAGCCTAACACACCTGTAGTTATGGATTTAGGAGCTACCTACAGGTCATACTCAT
>JAJHRE010000038.1 GCA_020832985.1 Desulfurococcaceae archaeon
ATGGTTAGTGATTAAGGATGGTGAGGTAGTTGTTAAGGAGGGGGAGGTAGTTAAGACTGTGTATGGGAAGACATATTATGTTAATCCGGATATACCTAACGACCTAAGGAAGGAGTTGGATAAGTTCCTTAAGACTAAGTTTAAACAGTATTACTCAATAACTCTAGAGTCGTTCCACATAGGTAAGCATGAGTTGAGGAGGGCTGTAGAGATCCCCGTAAGTACTAAGTTAGGAGGTATGTAGTCTATGTACTCCCTATACCTTAAGACTAAACCTACAGTCTTAATAGACGTTAGATACTTAACACCTGATAAATTCGCTGGTAAGGGGCTAACTGATATAAAAGGTATTGATGTGTGGGTAGGTGGGGTGAAGACACACCTATCTGAGGTATTCGATATTGTAGGGCCTGAGAAAGCACCTGCGGACCCAGGACAGATAACAATTACGTTTGAGGTAGGATCTAATAAATTATGTTATATAGGCTATAGGATGAGTAAGGGTAAGATCATTGTGAAGGGGGATGCAGGTCATCTAGTAGGTTACAAGATGGTTGGGGGTAGTATAGTTATTGAGGGTAATGCTAGAGATTATGTCGGGGCTAAAATGAAGGATGGGACTATAGAAATACACGGTAATGTTGGTCATAGGTTAGGTGGGAAATTACCTGGGGAGAAGATGGGTAAGGGTATGAAGGGTGGGACCATAGTAGTTCACGGTAATGCAGGTTCTGAAGTAGGGGTTGGGATGGAGAGAGGGTTAATAATTGTTAATGGTAGTGCAGGTAATTTAGTTGGGTGTGGGATGCTTGGAGGGAATATAGTTGTGAGAGGTGATTGCGGTCTATACCCTGGAGCTGAGATGAGTGGTGGGAGGGTGATAGTAGGTGGTAAGGTAGATGCTATCCTACCTAGTTTCTACGTAGATTCTATAGTACCATCAATCTCAGTTAGAGGGGTTAAACTAGATAAACCATTTATGGTGTTTACAGGAGATGTAGTTGTAGGTGGTAAAGGCCTCCTATACATATCATATAATGATAATAAAGAATTATTAGAACATTATAAGTCTTTAATTGAGGAGGTAGGTGTAGAGTTATGAAATTATCAATGAATAAACTAGCTGTTAAGTTAGTTAATGAGATGTTAACTAAGGAGGAAGAACTTAAAATATTAAGTATGAAGATAGGTGGGGCAACAGTAATTGATGCTGGTGTGAAAGCACCTTCAAGTTTTGAAGCAGGTATTTACGTATCTAAGATTTGTCTAGGTGGATTAGCAGATGTAGCTATTACCAGCTATAAGATTAAGGAATACTACGTACCAGCTGTAGAGGTCTCAACAGACCACCCAATACAGGCGTGTATGGCTTCTCAACTAGCTGGTTGGAGGATTAGTGTTAAGGAGTTCTTCGCTAATGGTAGTGGTCCTGCTAGGGTACTAGCTAAGAAGCCTAAGAAATTATTTGAGAAGTTAGGATATAGTGAGGAATCCGATGAAGCTGTCTTAGTCTTAGAGACTGAGAAATACCCTGATGATGAGGTAGTTAAGTTCATTAGTAATGAGGTTAAAGTCAAACCTGAAAACCTCTACTTAGTACTAGTCTCACCCGCCAGTATTGCAGGTTCTGTACAAGTTAGTGCTAGGATTGTAGAGACAGGGATATTCAAACTTAATACGTTGGAATTCGACTTAAAGACTATACTCTACGGCTACGGTGTATGTCCAGTCGCACCACTACATAGTAGTTCTTTGAAAATGGCTGGTAGGTCTAACGATATGTTACTGTATGGAGGGGTAACGTACTACATAGTTGATTACCCAGATGATGTGAAGCTTAATGAGTATGTGAGTAAAGTACCTAGTATAGCGTCGAAAGACTACGGTAAATCATTTACAGAATTAGTTGATCAGTATGGGTGGGACTTTCTATACAAGGTTGACCCATCAATATTCGCCCCAGCACTCGTAATAATTAATAATATTAGGAGTGGACGTACATTAACCTCTGGCAGGATTAATTACGATATCCTAGAAAAAGCATTAACTAGTTAAACCATTTTTAACTCCTAGCCTTACTTACTACATACTTTACTATCTCCATAGCTATATCTATATCTGGATGAGCACTTTGTAATCCATGCCATCCAGGCTGACTATTAACCTCAAGGACGTACATACCCTCCTTAGTCTTAATAATATCTACCCCAGCAACCTCACACTCAAGTACTTTCGCAGCCTTAATAGCTAAGTCCTCAACTTCTGGATCAACCTTCTTCAACGGTATTGGAGCCCCACCCCTAGCAATATTAGTCTTCCAAGACCCACTAGGAGCTCTCCTAACCATAGCTGCTAACACCCTGTAACCTAATACAAATACACGTATATCCATACCACCATGTTCGATGTATTCCTGAAGGTAGATAGTATGTCTAGTGAATTGTAGTGTACGTGTAACCTCCCACAACACATCACGATCACTTAAGATAAATCTAGTTGAGCCATGACCTCTAGACCCAAACATAGGTTTAAACACTATGAATTTAGAGTTTAGGAGTTCAGAACTTCTAAGGGCTAGACTTGAACGTTCTGTTACGATGGTCTTAGGGACGGGTAGTCCGTGTTGTTTGAATATGTATAAAGACCTGAACTTATCAACACATCTCTCAATAGCTGATGGCTTATTAAATATTGGGACTCCTTGCTCCTCTAATGCGTAGAGTAGGTCTATCCTGTAGATAGCTTGGTCGAGACTAACCCTACCAAACGGTCTAACAATAATAGCTGATAGATCCTTCGTAATATCTATATTGTTGACGAAGGCTTTAAAACAATCGCTACCTATGAAAGCTACTACATCTCTAAATCTAAAGCATAGTGGTTCATGACCTAACGACTTAATAGCTCTAGTAAGTTCTCTAGAAGCCCACCCATTAGGGTTCCTAGTTAATACCCCTATAATCAAGACAACACACCTGAACTTCTTAACTATTATTAATTGTTAAAACGTATTAATAACTATAACTTACTTAACTATGATGGTTTCCATATAATACACTCTTACTTTAAGGACCGTCCCTTCAATAAATACTTTAGTTATGAAACTAGATGTGGTGAGGGTGTGGTGGAGGTTGGGGTAGTCTATGTTGAGGGAGAGAACTTACCGAGTGCTTGGGAGAAATCCCTCATCTACCTCGCTGAGAAGGGGGTAGTTATAGATACTGAGTATGGTGAGAAATCCATAGACTCACCAGCAGTAATCCTAGTTAAATCACCATACTCAGAACCGAGAGTTCATCTTAAGGGTATTATAGCAGGTTCTCTTAAAGGACTTCTAGAATATGTTGATGAAGTTATTAAGGGTACTCATGACTACCTAGTTGAGAAGACTGAGTACACCTACCATGAGAGGTTATTCACTTATAAACTACCTGATGGTAGGGTAGTAAATCAGATTGAGAAGGTTATTGAGAAGTTGAGGAAGGTACCACATACTAGGAGAGCACAGGCAATTACATGGCAACCTTGGAAAGACCTAATATCTGAACACCCACCATGTCTTCAGAGGTTATGGTTTAGAGTAGTTAATGGCGAGTTAGTAATGCATACGCATATGAGGAGTAATGACGCACTTAAAGCAGCGTTCATGAACATGTACGCCTTCACAGAACTCCAGAAGTACGTAGCTCAACAACTAGGTGTTAAGGTAGGGTACTACATGCATATAGTAGATTCATACCATGTCTACGAGAGGGATTGGAAGTGGTTCTACAAATTTATAGAGCAGATTAAGAGTGGTGAGTCTATGAGGAGGTGGGTAACAACTGAAGAATACTACAAGATGATAGGGTTAAACCAACAACCTAAGTAGTAAGTATTTAGAAATCACTTACTTAACCTCCTCAACCTTAACCACAATTACTGGGTAGTGTTTAACCCTATTCATATCTACCCACCTTACATCACTAAAATCCTTCTTACCTAAATTCCTAAGCATATCAACAGCTATCCTACCAAGTCCATGACCCATAAACCCCTCAGCTATCTTAGCTATCTTAAGAATCCTAGGTAAGCCATACCAAAAACCTTCATACGCTACAGGTGTTGGGTACTCACTAAATATTTTCGGGAAGAGACGTCCTAGGATATAACCTAAACCACCGAGGTCTATAATACCCTTAATATATGAAGGTCTTGTAGAGATAGCTATTGATGATGTTTGCTTAGGTTTGAAAGTCCTATCACTATCTACGAGTAGTACGTAGACGTCCTTACCTACTAACTTAACTATATCCTCCCTAACCTCTCGAACCACCCTATCAGCATTTCTTAAGGGTAAGGAGACGTAGTAGTAGGGTAGGTTAGTAGCATCTATACCCCCTTCAGAATATGGTTTTATGAAGTGTTTCAACCCTCCATACTTAATCGAGAGTTTCTTATGTGTAGTTAAGTGTTCAAGAGGTACCTCCTTAATAAGTCTTAAGAAATCATCACCACGTCTGAAGACCCTATAGAGTATACGGCCCCATAAGTATGAATTAACAATTAATGTAAAGTACTTAGAGATGATGTCCGACTTAATAACACTCTCATCATATATATTCCCTAAAGCTACTGAGACAGCTTTCTCAGTAATCACTATGACCGACCCATCATCTAAGGAATCCCTATATCTACGAACTATATCCCTAACAAAGTTACTCCCCGGAAACCAATACTTAAACGACTTCTTAATCACCTTAATACGTACACGTTGAAACCCACCATCTACTGTATCGTAACCCTCACGAACCACCATAACCTACACTTAAGTACTAACCCTCATAACTACCATCTAAAACCACCTAATATACTTACGAGGTTATAACTCAATGACATATTGAGCTAATGTGTTGAGGAAAGTGTTGGTTAGAGTTGAAGCTCATAAATTTTTAAATCGATGTCAATACCTTAGTATTGATGTGATTCATATGTTTAGATTTACTACACCTCAAATAACTTATGAAATCGGTGGTGTAAGGGTTGGTGGTCAACCCGGTGAGAATCCACCAGTCCTTATAGGTTCTATATTCTACCATAGACATAAGGTTGTTGAGGATGAATCTAAAGGTGTTTTCAATAGGGTTGAAGCTGAGGGGTTAATAAGGACTGTTGAGGAGTTATCTGATAAGACTAAACTCCCATTTATGCTGGATGTTGTTGGGTCTACACCAGAAGCTATTGTTAAGTTCATCGAATTTACTGTAGGTGTAACTAAAGCACCTATACTAGTCGATACATTAGGTTCTATAGAGGTTTCTGACGTAGCCTTAAGGTATGTTAGGGAGGTTGGTTTAGTTAGTAGGGTTGTGTATAATTCCTTAACTATTAAGTCTAAAGATGATGAGTTTAGGATGTTACGAGAGAATAATGTGAAGGCGGCTGTATACCTACTCTACACTGATAAGGTTATGGACATGAATACACGTCTAGAGAATTTAGAGTCTCTACTTAAGAAGGGTAAGGAGTTCGGAATTGAGAAAGTACTCGTAGATACTTTCGTGATAGACTTACCATCACTTTCAGTAGCGACTAGAACAGCTATAGAGGTTAAGAGGAGGTATGGCTTACCAGTAGGTTGTGGAGCTCATAACGCAATATCAACTCAGAGAAAAGCCTTTAAAGAGAGGTTCGGTACTGATGGGTTGAGAATATGTGAGTTAACGTCAAATCTAATGACTATCGTATTAGGTTGTGACTTCATACTATACGGACCTATAGAATCATCTAAGGATGTATTCCCAGCTATTTACACACTATATACCACCTACAGATACTTATTGAGGAGGAAGGAATCAACCCTACAACTATAACTCCCTAATAACAATTAATCCATTTAAAATATAAGGAGTGTTCTTAATTCTAACCTTAGTGATAGGTTTGTTAAGGAGTAGCCATATAGGTAGTTTCCCACTCGAGTATAGTTTAAGTAATGTTGAGAGGGTCATAACTGATTTAGCGTCTTTAGGTTTAGACGTACCCCCATACCCTCAATTAAGGAGTTTTATAGATATCTACCTCGAACCCCTAGTTAAGGCTGGGGTTGTTACTTCAGAGAGAGGTCTATTCTATAGTTCCCCTAAGGAGATTACCTCATGGAGAGGTAATGTGAGTATTCCTGAAGCTGAATACGCTGTCGAGGTCGTTAAGAGGTTTAAATTAGGGTTTAAAGGACTTAGAGCACCGGTTACAGGACCATTCACACTAGCATCTCGGATATACATATCTAGGGGATCTACAACACTCTCAAACACCTTACTAACTAATCATGAATTTGTTAAAGAAACCCTTAAAGAATATGTTTCGAACTTTGTAAAGTATATGGTTACTTTAGGCTACACTATAGTATTCCTTGACGAACCTACATTAGGATTCATAATCGGTGCTCGGAGAAATCTCTACTATAGTGATGTAGATATAATTGAGGTGTTAGACTACATAGCTAAGAATGCTGATGTAGAGGTAGGTATCCACGTATGTGGACGAATACATAAGAGGGTATTAGAGTTATTAGTAAGGGTTAGTAAGGTTAAGTACATAAGCTTAGAATTCCATGACAGTCCTACAAATATTGAGGTAATCGATAGGTCATTACTAGAGAAGTATGATAAGATTATATCACCAGGTATCGTAAGTAGTAAGAATGTTAGGTTAGAAAGTGAGGAAGAGGCCTACACACTACTAGAGAGAATCTATACCGTTAGTGGTGGGAGGGTGGACTTAGTATCTGCTGACTGTGGTTTTGGAGGCCTAAGAGGAACCCTAGGTAATAGTGAGGAAGAGTATAAATTAGCGTTAATGAAGTTAGAGAGAGTGATTAAGGTATGCGGGAAGTTAGGTAAGCAACTTCATTAATATTACAAAAGATTGTGTAAAACTACAGCCTTACATAGTAAATGATATGATAAATATATAAAATTTAATGCAGAGAGTGGTTAGGGTTTTTGTATATGAAGTCTAGAGAACGGGTAATTCAAGCTTTAAAACATGTAGAACCTGATAGAGTTCCAATAGATTTAGGTGGTACATGGGTTTCAGGAATTCATGCTAAGGCGTATTACGAGCTTAGGAGGTATTTAAGTCTTCCTGAAAAACTCCCTACAATTATAGATGTTGGGCAGCAACTCGCTGATATTGATAGGGATATCTTAGAGTTATTTCACATTGATGTAATAGATATTAACAGAGTTTTAGAGCCTAGAGCACCGTACCCACGTAAATATAGGTTTGTAGGTATAGATAGTTCTTTAAAGGAGGTCTCAGAGTATGAGTTCTGGACTTGGAGGACTCCATATGGTATCGATGTTGAGATGCCTAAGTATGTTGAAGTTGTTGAACGTGAAGACAGCTTTATTGGGTATGCTGAGGGGAAACCATTTGGTAAGATGCCTAAAACTGGTTACTACTTCTGGGGGTTAAAACATGCATTAGCAGATGTAAAAACTATTGAAGATGTTAAGAAATTTGATTGGGATGTAGGTAAGGTTTCAGATGATGTTATTGAAGTGCTTAAAAAGAAGGCTGAATACTTGTATAAGTATACTGATTATGCATTAGTAAATCCCTTCATGGGCTCTCCAGTAGCTTTAGGTGCTTTTAGAGGTCTCCACGCTGGGGGACAGACCCTTAGGGGTTGGGATAAGTGGTTTGGGGATTTAAAATTTAGAAAACCATTAGCAGAGGCTATACTTGACCATATATTTGAAGTTATGTTTTACAATATTAAGAAGATCATAGACGCTATTGGTGATTATATTCAAGTACAGGTAGTTGGTTATGATGATATGGGTGTGGAGACAGGGCCTCAGATAAGTGTTGAGGTTTTTAGGGAGTTTTATAAGGATAGGTATGCTGAGGTTATTGGTTATGTTAAGAAGTATTCTAAGGCATTTACATTCTTACATTCTGACGGTTCTATATTTCCGTTGATTAAGGAGTTTATAGATATTGGTTTAGATATTATTAATCCTGTTCAGATTTCTGCTAAGGGTATGGAGCCTGAGAAGTTGAAGAAGACCTACGGTGAGTAAATAACCTTCTGGGGTGGTGGTGCAGACAACCAACACATACTACCATTCGCAAAACCTGATGAGTTAAGAGAACATGTTAAAGAAATAATAAGGATATTCGCACCAAGTGGTGGTTACGTATTCGCAAACATCCACAACATACAGCCAGGAGTACCACCAGAAAACATAGTAACAATGTTCAAAACAGCATACGAATACGGAAAATACCTAATCAAATGAGGTTTATATTATGTGGAGTAAGGGATTTTAGGTGAGGTACGTGTTAAGTGAGATAAAGAACTCTCTAATTAATCTTGATATTGATAAGACTTTAGAATTAGTTAAGAAGGCTATTGATCAGGGGTTTAAACCCTTAGATATCATTAACACTATGGCTGAGGGTATGAAGGTTATTGGTGATATGTTTGAGAGGGGTGAGTACTTTATATCTGATCTCATAGTAGCTTCAGAAATTTTTAAGGAGGTTATGAAGATCCTTGAACCATTGATTATGAAAGAGAAAGAGGTTATGAAGCCTATTGGGAGGGTTGTCATCGGTACTATTGAAGGTGATATCCACGATATAGGTAAGAATCTAGTAGCTACGATGCTGAGGGTAAATGGTTTTGAAGTTATTGATTTAGGAGTTGATGTTTCACCACAGAAATTTGTTGAGGCTGTTAAACAGTATAACCCAGACATAGTTGGTATGAGTGCATTACTAACATCAACGATGATGAATATGAGGAAGGTTATAGAGACTTTAGAGAAGGAGGGTTTGAGGGATAAGGTTAAGGTTATTATTGGTGGTGCACCAATAACTGAGGAGTTCGCTAAGAGAATTGGTGCGGATGCTTATGGAGAAAACGCTATTGTAGCAGTAGACATATGTAAGAGGTTAGTAGAGGAGTTAAAAGGTAAAAAGTAGGTTAAACTAGTACTTTATTTTAAACCCTCCTTACGAATATCCCTAAACTACGTAGTTGTAGAGGGTTTAAAGTCTTGTTTTGAAGTAGTTTTGTACGTATATTGCTGCTGCTGGGTTATGACCTGTTACCCTATCTTTAGCTATTAGGTATGTTACTGGTGCTTTAGAATACATCATGAATAGTGTGTCATGACCTACACATAACCCTACAACTATGTTTAACTCGGTACCTACATGGTTTAGTAGTTCTGCCTGTGTTATTGGGTTACATATAGATTCGTGGGTTCCAGGCCTGAGTTTATCCTCCTCCCTCAAACCAATTACTGTCTTATCAATACCCCCACACTTACAACACACTGAATACACTTTAAACCCCTTACCCTCTAAGTACTTAACTATGAATTCAGCCTCATTACTAAGACCTATACAGAAAGCAACACCTAACTTCCTAATATTTAACCTCTTAGCAAATTCAACAACCTCACGTAGTCTAGGCCATACACAGTAACCCTCCTTCTCAACCAGTGAAGCAACCCTATGTACCTCCTTAGTAAAACCTACATACTTAGATACAGCCTCCTTAATCACTCCTGGGTAAATAAGCATAGGGCAGAATTCAGGTTTAGGAGCTTCAGGCTCCCTACTACATGGTTTTAACTTACAGTAAGCACAGTTAGGACTCTCAATACCCAAGATATCAACCGTAAATCTAGTGTAGGGAGAATTAAAAACGTTCTGTAATGGTGATTTAAGCTAAGTATAGAGTAATTATTTGGTGTGTAGATGTCTGAGAAGGTTGGTAAGATCGTTGAGAAGAGGTTGGAGAGGATTGGTAGGATATACCCTATAGAGTTAAGGGTTGGTAGACGTGGCAGTGAGGGTGAGGTTAAGGGTTAGGAGTAAGACTAATGGGAAGGAGGTTAGGGTTAATGCGTTAGTGAATTCTGGGTTTGAAACACTTAAACCACAACTCTTAATCCCAGTTAAAGTTGCTGAGGTCTTAGGTTTATGGCCTCAAATACCTAGAGAT
>JAJHRE010000071.1 GCA_020832985.1 Desulfurococcaceae archaeon
TTAGAGTTTTAATGGAATTAAAGGATTGGATTGGGAGTAAGTGATATCTGCTAAGTTTAATTGTTGTTGGAATATTGTATTTGAAATAGAATTAAGGGATGATTGTGGCTATGTGATGAGTTTTAATGATTTTGTTGAGTGACTTGTGAGGTGAGTATTCTTCTTAATTATGATGAGTTAATGCTGTGATTAGCGTTGTCTTACATTAGATGTTGAAAGTATTGGTCGTATTCTACCGTAGCCTAATGTAGTTTTTGCTCCAATGCCTTGAGTTAGTGCTTCCTGAACATACCTTATAAATTCATAAGCTTTCTTAGGGTCTATTACTATCTTACCTTCTTCATAGCCGTACTTTAACGCTATTATAGTAGCGAATACTGTGTTAGGTGCTATCGTTGGGTAGACTATAGGTGTAGGTGATGAACTCACTTCGTCAACCCCTCCATCAACTTCCTTATAATGTGGTGTTATTACATCAGGCTCTATAAGACTATCACCACTACACTCTATCGGATACGCATCGAAGAATATAGCTAACCCAACACTACCACTACCTCCGAAGAACGTAGTAATCGGTACACCATCAATATTACTCTTGATACTCTCAATATAGGATCTAGCAATACCCTTTAAACTACTGCTAGGTATGTACGGCAGATTAAGTACAGGGTCCCAAGAAATAGATATTTCCAAAGGTATTGCAGGATTTCTGGTATTGATGGTTAACCTAGATACTAACTGAAGCTTCAGTAGGAAAACTGCGTCGAAAACCTCACGAGCTACATTATATAATTCATTGATGTACTTAAGACTATTCACCAACAAATTACCTATCTTAGAACACTTAAATTCCTCATACAACTTAATACTTGCATCCCTACTAAATATTGACGTATAACTAACTCTTACCTCACTCTCATCATAAAATTCATAACATTTAATAAAGATATTAACTAAGGCAGTAATAACATTCCTATTAATTAAGTTCGTTAGGTTCCCATCAATACAATCTCTTAAGATTTCGTCCTTCTTACGACCCTTAACGCCCTTATCACCTCTAAACATAACCTCACCTTAAGGCCATATAACTTCAACAACACCATTTAATTTCCTTAAATATTGGTTATATTCGTTAGACACTATGTTAAAGGCATTAACAATAGCTCTACAATCAATATTAATGTACTTACTAGAAGTACCACGCCATAATAACTTCCTAGGCCAATCACCAGATACTAAGGTAGTTATCAACCCACCATCACCAAAGAAATTCTTACTACTATGATAACTCAATATTATCGGTGAAGCTCTCCTAGAAATCTTATCCATATACCCAGTACCTCTTTGCTGTCTAGGTAATCCTAAAAACCATGCAACAAGATGATTCCTAATCTCATCACTACGTATATGGCTACCGTAAAGCACTCTACACCTCTCAGACCTTATGAAGAAGTTATGAAGTGCTTCGAACCCTACATTCTTCACACGTAATATTTGAGAAATATTAACACCGTAAATACTACCCTTAGATATTAAGGGTAGTGGGGGAAAGTTAGGACACTCCAACTCTTTAGATCTTGATGAAGTTCTAACATAACCCCTATACCTCTCAACAACTTCACGACAACCATCATACACATCCTTAATTAACGACTTAATGTTTTTAGTAGTTGAGAATGGTTCTGAAAGAATATCTAATGACCCTAAACCCCTCCTAGACCCCTTACCAATACCTGAGAGTTGAAGTGCTAATACTAATATCTTTATGGCTAAGTCTTCAGCCTCTGAATACTTACTAACCCTCCTCCTAACAATAATCTTAAATTTCTGTCCCACATCAACACCCTCTACCCTCCTCTTAATAGTTAACAACCTTATTCTCTGAAGCCTATCATGTAATAGCGTAGGTTTTACACTCCCCTCAACATATAATGTGAATCTAGAAGCTTCAGACTCCCCCATCATACCTACATAGCCTAGACCTAAGATTTTACCTACGAAGTAACTTATCGTTGTGGTAGAATCCTTAGTAGGTCTGAGAACTACATCGATACCTTCCTCACCACTAAGTAATCCTAAGTCATATAGAGCACCTGCTATGAATGCCCTTGCCCACCACCTCCATAGACCCTTAATCTCAGTAGGTCTAAGACCTACTACATCCTGTTTTAACGGGTCGTACCAACCAACTAGTAATGGCGTAGAGTTCTGTACCTCAATTACTAACTCCTTACTCAAGAACTACTCACCAGGTATGTACGCTTCTGCAAATCTCTTTAACCACTCAAAGACTTCTCTAGCCTTTAAATCAATCACGTAGTTGTTCAGGACTTCATTAATTAATTCCTTAAATGTGTTTGACTTAATAATTTCAGCCTTCTTCAGCAAATATGTAATTATAGCACCATAAATCCCATAACTCTTCTCTTCAACACCATTGAACATACCCTCCACACTCTTAATAACATCCACACATTTCATACCTGTAAGTCCTTTCTCAAGAGCGTCCTTACTACTCCTAGCAGCAATAATTGTTAAAGTATATGCAAGTCCGTGGATATGGAGGTCTGCTGGGATGGACCTAACTCTAGTTCTAAACCTCTGTAGGATTTCCTCCTTCGGGTTCCTACCACTTACTAAAGACTCAATACAACTTAGAGCCTCACTTATAACCTCCTTCATAAGCATCCCTATGAGAATGTGTAGAGTTTAACTAAACCCTTACCTATAGTTTCCTTACCACCGACATAGATAACCCTCTTATCGACATACTTGATAAATTCTTCGCATGTGCTTCCCTGTTGAGTGGATGATTTACTATCTCTACATAGGATTACACTAATGAATAACGTCTCCATAGGGACATACTCCTCACTCCAAGGACCGGCTTCAACAGTCTTGGTCTCACCCTTCAATCTAACCCTATATTGAATTACTAAACTCTTACTTAGTGTTACTAAGCCTAGATTATCTTTATCAGGTAAGATTATGAGTCCTCGCTCTAAAACATTAGTACGTACTTCATCTGGGAGTAACTTATCTAAACCTAACTCTGTAAGCAGATTATCTTTCCTCACAACACCTCTAAACATAACCTCATTAATAATAGCGTCACCACTAAATTTTGTTGAGTATACCTTCCCGAAATCTAATATATTAAGGTTTAGAAGCCCTAACCTAACACCGGCAACAGCACTATGTACTTCTAAGTACTTATTAAGGTATTGAAGAAGGTGTGGTGAAGTTGCATAACTCCACACACCATCCAAGACTCTAACAGGCATTAAAAGCAACTTAGCATCTAACAATGATACAGCTGATGGCTTCGAAGGCATTTTCTCCGGTTCAGAACCTAGGAGTTCCTTTAAATTTACATCACGTATATTAGCCTTTAAAGCACCTTTCAAACTACTTGCCCAAATAGTCGGGAAGTTAAACTCATCTCGTTGAACGGGTAAATCAACATAACCACCTTCACTACGGCCAGTACCAACATGTAATGAGGTTAAAGCTCTAATGCATAGCAACGCACTACGTGAATACAACATAAGCACCGTAATACTTTCCAATTAAGAAACTTAAAAATTTTATTTATCTAATGAGGATTTATATGTGGTAATAGGATGTTAACCCTAAGCATAAAGTCTGTTGGGCCGATAAGGTTAGAGACTTCTAAGGACATAAAAATCAGTAAGACAGTACTTTATGGGTATAATGGAGCGGGTAAATCATGTATTATTAGAGTATTAGCTATGTTCTTATGTGGTGAGGAATGCGTACCTGAACTTGGAAAGGAAGGTATGGACACTTTTAAGAAATCCTTAGATGTAAGATTAACTTCTAAGAGTGGCTTCATAGGATTTAAGTACGAGTATGTTGCTGGAGATAATAATGAGGTTAAGTTTAGAGGTAATGTTATAAATAGAGAATTAATACAACGATATATTGGTAGTTATAGAGTTGCTAGAGTACTAACAGATCATTTATACTTTGGTAGTAGTGAGGTAGTTAATGTATTTGATACTTATAAACTATTAGAAGTACTTGAGGATGTAGAGTTTATTGAGAAGGTTAGGGATTTCTTTAAGTATCTAGATCCTGGGGTCTCTGACTTCTATTACAAGAAATTTAAAGATAGTGAGAACGGTAAGTGGTTACCGATTGAATTATTACCATATGGATATAAGAGGGCATTAACACTTCTCTACGCGGTAGATAAATATGATGCAGTATTTATTGAAGGTTTCGAAACCGGACTACATGTAGACTTAATTAGAGAATTAATAGATTTCATATCTGAGAATTATAAAGATAAAGTAGTAGTTATAGAAGCTCATTTAGGTACGTTATTAAGATTTAGCTTGATGAGGGAATGGTATGTCTATTACATAAGTAGAGAAGGTATTGAGGAGATCAACCTTCAGAGACTACATACTATGGAATTATTCAGCAGAGAGTTAGAGGCTCTCAAGTCATGAATTTACCATGCGGTGTTAAGACTTATAATCAGATATGTGCTAAGATTAGAAATGCTCGATGCGAGGATAAAGGTGTTAATGAACTACTAGAAAGGTTATGTATGTCGAAAATATTAAGTAAATTAGGTAGTAAGATTTACTTATGTGTATGCGATAGAAGTGCATGTCCTGGCATTAATGGAATTACTTGTGGAGAAGGTAAGGACAATATCTTCGATATACTTACAATTATCATTAGTAGAAATAAATGTAAGTATAGAGAAATTGAGGTGAAATCTATAAGTGTGCTGAGGCCTGAAAATATAAGAAAGAGTCTGGAACGTATAGAACTTAAATTTAATACTCGTTGTTGCGACTATGTAAATAGTTCTAAGATTTTAATCTTAAGTATTAAGAGT
>JAJHRE010000076.1 GCA_020832985.1 Desulfurococcaceae archaeon
AGCTACAACCCTAACTATCGTACCTGGCGGTAATGTTAGTATTTGAGGTCTTCTAATATTTAAGACCTCATAATATCCTAACCCTAACCTCTCAACTACTATCTTCGGTGGTTTCTTATTCTGAGGTAATCCTATAACACCTCTTACACCACCAGTAAATTCTAAACCTATTACTGAATCTAAGTATAAGGTATCTAAGGTATTTGATGTTGATAGCAATGGTATGTGATTTAAAGCTATGTATAAACCACTTACTGATATATTTAACGGGTTAACGACATTTTTAATATATTCTTCAAAACCACTACCGCTTAAAGTATAGATCTTAGCAATCCTACCTTCACCACCAAATCTAATAACCCCACTAATATCACCTTCACAGTTAATGATATATACGAATCTAGGTTCAACTGTATCACCCTCTAAGGTCCTGTAAGTCAGTAGTGGATATCTATACATGTATCCTAACCTAACTCTCTTCTCCTCACTAATACTACCCCTCTTCAATGCTGTTCCGATAGCTATTAATGGCTGGAATTCGAAGCATTTACTAGGTTTGCATTCATTTAATACTAATCCATGATCTTTAATTAGGTCAGGCGTTATGAAGAGGTTCTTATCACTAATTAAGATTGTTGGTTCAGACCATAGACCTCTAACTTTAAATTGTGTTAATGGTCCTAAGATAGTAGGCTCTCTACACCTCAACTTATCTTTAACTTCACTGATAAGTTCTCTGATACCCTCGATAGGGTCGTTAGATGTTAATTTGATATTTAATAAAACACCTATAGTACCGATAACAGTTGTCGGTAATGGTATTGGTAGTGGACTTACTGTTGAGAAGATCTTTACACCAGTTATAGGTGTTGAAGTTAGTGATAACGGTTCTATAGGTTCTATAGCTAATAATTTCATAATTCTCGCCTCATAATCATTAATAAATTCATAACCTCATTAATTAAATTACTTACATCACCATCAATTGTAGCTCTAACGTTGGAGCCATCATTAAACCACCAATTAAGTAATTCAACAAAATTCTCTGCATACGACTTCCTGTCAGTACTTGTAACGATATTCCTACCTATAATATACTTAGTAATTACCTCTAATCCTTTCTCACTAAGTAACTTAGGATCTTTAACCATGTTTATGAAGTCATTAGGTGTGTTAGATGATATAATACCTATGCCAACTAAGAATCCCATAATTAATGCTGTATTAGTTAATTTCCTAAGGTCTTTATGTAATGGTAATAATGCTGAAATCCCGATACGACTATCAGAAACTACTAATGTATCTTTAGGATACTCCTTCCCATTAATAACCCACTTACATTTCTTCCCTAAATCCTCAAGTAACTCTAATGTCTTACTTAATTCATAATTCATTAGGTCAGCTATATTTACAAATCTAACACTCACACTCCTACCTGTAGGTATGGTCGGTATTACAACATTACCAATACGTCTAAAGTACTCATCACTAAAACTCCTCCGCGACTCTACAGCAGCTTTTAAAGCTGTTTGTGAAGGTGTTAATGCTAAAACATCATCACCACCACTAAATATCATCATCCCATAATTACTTCTAACAATCCTTAAGTCATTTATAGCTGACATCATAAGAGCTAATGATGTTGCTACAGTCCTGGCCGGTGATACCGGTATATATGTAAAACCTAAAGAGCTTAATAATTCCTTTAAAGTATTAAATCCATCCCTTACATAGTTTAGAATACCTTCATCAATACCTGAATTCTTAATAGCACCTTCAATAATAGTTAATAACTTACTAACGTATTCATCAAGTCCTAACGGCTTCTCACCACTGAGGAACTTCCCAATATTATCACCATCACACCTCACTATAGCGAATGTCTTAGGTATTGAAATAGCTTTACAAATGCCATCAACCCTAACAACTGAGGGGTTATCAGTGAATAATTTCAATTCGTTAGGTGGTGATATAATATACTCGTCACCTAAGGTAACGAGCGTAAGACTTCTTAAAGTATCACCTATGAATCTAACTTTATGTTCATTAGAAAGTTCCTTACACACGTTCAATACTGATCTATTAATCATGTTGACTAATCCATCATATGTAGTCTCTATCATTGAAGCTATTAGATCTATATCCTTAATAAGGCCTTTCTCGGATTTAATAAGTGACATGACGAGAGACCTTTTACCTTCGTCAAACTCTCTAAGATCTTCGCTTTCTTCCAACTTTCTAAGGAATTTATAGTCTGTATCTAATCTTAGTAAGATGTTTGAAGTACCTCCTAGTAATACGTCATCTGTTGATACGAATTTAACCCTACCAATATTTACTATGTAGATAGCTCTTTTAAGTAAGCAGTAGGGTCCTAAAGCTTCACCAGGTTTGAAATGCTTCTTAAATTCTTGTAAATCTCTATCCGAGAGTCCTTCAATCCTTTCCTCAAAATCTATTTCCTCCCTTTCATCCCTCTTAACTACCCTCTTACTGAGCTTAATTGTAGCTGGTTCAGAATTACATAATATACAGGGTTCCCAACCACCTCTATCAACAAATTTATCTGAGATAGGCCTTAACATATCGTCATTAAAGATCCAGAAGGGCCTTGGTACAGGTGTCCTAACACTACCGAATTTACTAGCTAACTCTGTAGCCTTTGTAGACATTAAATGCCATAACAATATTAAGATTACATCATCATAATTAATACCTGAGCTTTTAATGATGTTAGTTAATTTCTTAACATCTATTTTCAGACCTAAGTTATTACATACATCAATATCATTATCAACTACGCATTTACTTAACGCTTCATACAATTTACTGACATCTACAACGAACACCCTTATACCACTAGGTGGTAATGATACCACATCCTTAACACTACTTAAGTGATTATGTATAAACTTCTCTATAGGTTTACCGCTACTCTCTAATTTGTTAAAGACCTCATTAACGATACTATTCCAACTACTTATGTAAGCTTTAGATATTTCCTTAACAACATCTTCAGAATTCTTTAAATCTATTGTCGGTAAAATTAATGTTATTGTAGCTGGTATTATTGGTTGATCTATAAGTTCTTCAAGTTCGTCCTCAGATATTTTAAATGCCTTAGTAAATGCCTTTTTCAATTCCTCTATTACCATTACCTTAACGTCTATATCATTCAACCAAGATTTAATACTCTTTAAAGTGTATGGGTTTAACCTAGGTGTTGGTGATACAATTACGTCGAATCCGTATCTCCTAGCGAAGTATTCAGCTACACCCCACATAACATTCGATAATAACCAACTACTAGCCCAGAAATCACCTGCCTTTCTACCAGACCCTACAAATCTTTGAATACCTGGAAAATCAGTAACTACATAGAAACCACCTAACTTAACTTTACTACCGACTTCCATAATCATATTAGCTATGGTTGTGCATGAGTATAGGTGATCGAAGACCGTATGTGTAGGTATTCTAGTATCTGCAAGTGAGGGTGGTAATCCATAACTATACCATAATAGTTCATAGGCTATATAGAGGACATTATAGAAAGTTACTTCATCTACATGACCGTATATCTTACTTAAGATTTTATTTAATTCTTTACCGACCTCGACGATGTTGTTGGGATCATTTAAAATTAGTTCTATACCATCACTTACCGGATCGAATATATTATGTAGTTTATTGTACCTCAAATACTTACCCTTAGGCCAGTACTTAAGTCTAAGTAACCTCCTCTCAATAGTTGATGAAGCAACATCACAGAACTTAACAAGTCCTTTAATTTCATCACCTCCTACAGCTAAGAACTTCGTACCATTTAAGACTTTAGACCTAAAACCACTAGCGTGCTTTTCATGTTCAGAACCAAAACTATCACCTAATATGTTAATTAGAAATGACTTATGTGGAGGGTCGTGGACTAATACATCGATCTTCAGCCTGATTAAATTACTTAGATCCATAAGCATTTATTACAGTCCCATACTTATATTAAGTAAGTACAAGAAAAATGTTTATGAAGTGGAGAAATATTAGTATTAAACCTTATTTATCTGAAACCATATGCTAATTCTGGGTTTTTATGTCTGTTGATAACGTTCTTGTAGTAGCTCCATGGGGTTTACCACCTCAATGGAGGGATGTTATGTATGTTCTTGAGGTTGATGGTAAATGCTTTAAGGGTTCTAGGAAGTATTGTACTACTCTCATACCACTCCTCCTTTCTATGGAGGATCATGTTAAGGCGGGTAAGGTTGATGTTGTAATCATAGCTCTCGATAGCTTAGTCAATAAATATACGAAGACCGAGGAGAGTACTTGCTTTAAATGTTATAACGAGTTAAGTATGTATATTGATGAAGCTAGTAAATCAAGTAGTTATAATGAGCTTACGTTGAAGCTTAAGGAATTTATCGTGGAATTTATTAAGTGTTTATTTGAGAAGTATGAGTTAAGCTTAAGTATCAATAATTTAAATGTTATTATTGCCCCAGCTATAGGTTCTCCTGGTGGTAGGTGGGTATTTAGAGGGGATCTACAGGACTTCGAATCTAGAGTTCTCTACGAGTTAGGTAAGCTATGTCTAACTAAACCATAC
>JAJHRE010000016.1 GCA_020832985.1 Desulfurococcaceae archaeon
CTACAGAGTCTAAACCGCTTAAGACCCTAGCTAACTCCTTAATAATTAACGTACGCCTCCTATACATACCTGCAACCCTTACAGCATCCTCAACCACTTCCGGAGGTTTGTTAAGGATTACCTGAGGGGTTAACACCCCACATACATTTCTTAAGTTATTGAAGGCCTTCATAGCTAACTCATCACGAGTGTTTTGAGATAATATTATAGCTACTAAGACCTCAAAAGGATTATAACCCCTCCTACATAGGTAGTAAGCTATGAAGTCCTCATCCTTTAAATTCATGTAGTTACTGAGTGTATCAACTATGTGTTTCAGGTCTAACACGTAAGTCCTTAAGTAAGTTGTTTAAAAAGGATTATAATGTTTTAGGTAGTTCAACACCTAATTCCTTAGCTATATCTGTGAGTAGTTTCCAAGTGCTTGAGTCTATAGGTATTCCATTCCTTAACCTCTCCTCATAATTCCTATCTTCAGGTTCTCCAGGTAGTAAGACTTCATTAGATCCTTGAGCTGGTTTACAGTTCTTTAATATTCTTACTAATGAGTCGATATCTCTTAAGTAATCACTGTAGTCTCTAAATGCTGTTGGGTCAATCACTAACATGAAGAATCCTCCCTGTGTTGATGGATGGTTAATTACGTACTTACTTAAGGTACCTCCACTTAATATTGCTGAGAGTACCTCAATAGCTAATGATATTGCGTAGCCTTTATAACCACCGAATGGTAGTAGTATACCTTCATATGCTTCCTTAGGGTCTGTAGTAGGTCTCCCATCCTTAGTTAATGCTATCCCCTCAGGTATCTTCTCACCTTTTAAGGCAGCTAGTCTAATCTTGAATGCAGCTATAGCACTTGTAGCCATATCAATAACTATAGGTTTAGATGATGTAGGGAATGCAATACTTATCGGGTTAGTACCGAAGACTGCCTCACCACCACCCCAAGGAGCTACACGTGCTGGTGCGTTAACAGTTGCTAGACCTATTAAGTTATTCTTAACAGCTCTTAAAGTATAGTATGCTAACATACCTACATGACCTAAATTCCTAACACCTACAGCGGCTAGACCTACAGACCTACACTTACTTATAGCTAAGTCAGTAGCTCTAGTAGCTATAGGTATACCTAAACCATTACCACCATCAACTACAGCTACAGCAACACCGTCCTTAACAATCCTAAACTCTGAAGTAGGTTTAACATAACCCCTCTTAATACCCTCACCATAGTAAGGAATCCTAATAACTCCGTGAGAATCAACACCTCTTAAATTAGCAAGTACTAAATGATCAGCTATTAAATCAGCATCCACCTTAGGAACTCCATACCTTACAAAACACTCAGAAGTAAACCTACGTAAATCATCAGCTAAAACCCTAACATAATCAACCAAAGTACCACCAAACTACTAATAAAGACTTAAATTTAAAAAGCATTGAGGTACCTACATCAACAGTCAGCAAGTACTTGGGTAAGCAGTTGCAGGGATGTTCATACCTCGCTAGGCCGTTCAAAATAGGTGACTTAGTTGATGTAGCAGGTGAGAGTGAAGTTAAGGTAAGGGATATAACAACGATGTTCACCATAGTTGAGAGGAAAGACCGTACAGAAGTACTAATACCTAATAACATACTCATAGGTCAGAAAATCGTAATTAGAGAAAGAGCTAAAGAGTAAAGATATTTAATAGTTGATTTTAAGTCGGTTTTGACTGATTTCACTTAATTGTTAAAGCTTACTTCAACTTACTTAATCCTCCAATACCTTAGAAATATTATAATGAGGGATCCGAACGTCACACCATGTAGGAATCCTAAGAATATGATAAATGATATTAACGTTATTATGTCTGAGGTAAATATTGTGTATCCTAAGTGCTTATAAGTGAGTAATTCATGAGGTATCCTACATACTGGATATGCGATGATCCAGTAAGCTATTGTTGATAGTAGCTTATACTTAATGAATGAAGGGACTAGGAATAAGTCGTAGAGGAGTCCGAAGGTACCGTATATTAATGTCGTGATTACTACGTAACCTATATACGTTAGTGGGTGTAGTGGTATGTTGATTATGTTAGTGAGTAGTAAGGTTATAGACATAGAAAGACCTAAGGTGAGGGAGGACCATAAACCAAAAAATGGAGGTATTTTCTTAAACATACCCTCTACAGTTTATATATGCCGAAGAGGTTAAGCCATGATAGTATCGTGAATATTACCCAGAAGGTAATTGCAAGTGCTTGCCATATAAGTAGTATCGTCTTAGGTCTTAACTCCTTAGGCATCTTCAACCATGTATACAGTATTACTGACTGACCTACAGGTAGTAGTGATACTCCGATAGCTGAACCTAAGAGTACGAACCATAGAGGTGCTGCAGCCCACATCATGATCAGTACTGCTGCACCGCAAGCTATGACAAACATATGGTATATAGCTCTGAATGAGTTGAAGCGGTAGACTGCTAATGCATAAGCTATGATCCAGACAATCATTGTTAGGGATGCACATATAGCAGCTGTAGGTGTTGTTATGAATGGTAGTATGATTATACCTATAGCTACTATAGCTACGAATATGTAGAACCTCTTCTGTAACGTCTTCTTAAAACCTAAGATAGCGTCTGCAAGATATCTTGATGTCCCATCCCAAGCACCAAGTACTGTAGGATAGAGTACTAGGATTGATAAGAATATGAAGAAGTACCAGCCGAAGTCACCTAACCATACCCTAAAGAACTCTGCCTGAGCTGTAACGACAGCAAAACCTGAAGGGGCTAAACCCCTCGGATGTAGTATACAGCCTGCTAGATACATAAATATAAAACACCCATACAGTGCTAGGGGTAGGTAAATACCTATTAAGTCCTGAATAAGTACTTTATTCCATAACCTCATCTTCTCGAACTCTGTAGGGTTAGTATAGTCGAATAACCACCCCCTACCTAAACGCTCCATCAACTCACTACGTTCTCCACCCTCACCCCTAGCTACTATACCGGGGATCTTCCTAGCCTCTAACTTATAGTACGTCATACCCCAGCCCCTCTCAGTAAACCACATAGGATATCTAAGTGGTTCGTTGTAATCTCCGCCAAATCCCCAACCCATCCATGAAAGTACAGTCCATAAACCAAGTACTGGAGGTATATAGCCGAAACTTACTAAACCTATGAAGAAATCCCTAACTGTTGTTGGTGTCGAAACTAAAGCAGCTGTGATTAAAGTTCCTGAATATAGGATAACGTACATTACTATAGCTATAACCTCAATAATCCTGTAAACATACTTCGGAAACCATATCACTACCCATATTAGGAATGCATTCACCACCATGAGGACGTAGTACCAAGGCCATACATCCTTAATATTGAATAATGCCATAACAGCTGATGTGAGTGAACCGGAAAGTCCTGCAAGACCAGCTACAGGGAATAATATCATCACCTGAATTAAGAGTATCCATAAGGGAATCCCAGCCCAAGTCCTCCAATACCTCCTAGTAGGGTGCTCACCAGTATAGAGTGTGTACCTAGCATGTAAGTAATCATTAACTATCTTAACACCTGCTGAGACAAGACCAGCCCAAGCAGCCCCGAAATAACCCTTAGCACCTATGAAAGCACCAGTAATTAACTCACCAGTACCTACCTCCTGAGCCATCATAACCCAGCCAGGACCTACAAGCTTCCACCTACTCATAAAGCTCTTAGACTCAGGCGGAGGTTCAGGAACCCTCATAACCTCATACTTCTCACCGAGAATTTCAACAGACTTAGACTCACTAGACATACAATCCCTATTAAATGTTAGATTTACTGATTAATAAGTTTTTATAATTTAAGTAGTAGTGAGCAGTGATAAACTTCGAGGACAGTAATACAACTTTTAAGAGGACTTTTAATCTTATTGCAATGTCTAAGACTCATTAATCATGGTGATTTAAATTATAAAATTTTATGAATATTCATTAAGGTTTATAATAGATTGTAAGGTTATATGATGGGGAAGTGTGTGTCTAAAACAACTCTTTACTTGTTAATAATTGTTGCTATACTTGTTATTGGTGTAGGGGCTTATGTGGTGTTACGGCCTGGGGGAGGGGCTGAGGCTTATCCTACAAAACCTATAACTATATATGTTCCATGGTCGGCTGGTGGGGGGACTGACTTAACAACTAGGCAGATTGCTGCTTATCTACAATCGAAGTTCGGTGTTCAGGTAAACGTCCTTAATAGGGTAGCTGGTGGAGGTGCTGCAACAATGTATGTAGGGGCTAAAGAAGCTCCAGACGGATACACACTTACTGCTGTAACCATAGAGTTGAATATGTTCCCACATACTGGGGCATTAAACATTACTTATAAGGACTACGAACTTATAGCAATGCTTATATGTAATCCAGCATCTGTAGCTGTTAGAGCAGACGCTCCTTGGAAAACTCTTAAGGACCTCCTAACATATATTAAGGAACATCCAGGAGAGCTTAAGGCTTCAGGTACAGCTACTGGTGGTGTATGGGATATAGCTAGGGTAGGACTACTTAAGGCAGCAGGTATAGATGTTAATGCATTACCTTGGGTTCCTAGTGCGGGATTCGCCCCGGCACTTCAAGAACTTCTTGCTGGGGGTATTCAAGTAGCAATCGGTGGTAGTGGGGAGGTTAAACCATATAAGGATGCAGGTCAGATTAGAGTCTTAGCTGTAATGAATGATAAGAGGGTTGAGGGGTTAGAGGATGTCCCCACACTTGTAGAGTTAGGTTATAACTTCAGTATCTGTGGATGGGCTGGTCTCGCAGCTCCGAAAGGAACACCACCTGAGATCATTAATAAGTTAGCAAATGCTGTTAAGGAAGGTTATTACTCAGAGCAATTCCAGAAATTCCTTAAGGAGAGAGGTTTCGTAGGTAGATTACTACTAACTAAGGAATTTGAACAATACTGTGCGAGAGAATATGAGCTTATGAGGGATTTACTTAAGGCAGCAGGTTATGCTAAGTAGCTGATGTATGAGGTGTTTTAATTTAGATGGTAGGTGGGTTTAAACCAGGGAGTTTTTTCTTCTCAATATTCCTCCTAATAATCTCTGTCTTACTCTTAAGGGAGTCTTTCAAGATAAATACTCTAGGGATAGGATGGGGCGGTCCTAGATTCTTCCCTCAAACACTCATAACTTTCTTACTCCTCCTAAGTATTATATTAGTAGTTGTGGAGGGAGGTAAGTTCTTTAAATACTTAACCCTAAATAGGAATAATAGAGTTCCTTCCGTGAGGTGGGGGGAGGTATTACCTGTTATCTTAGTACTGGCAGCATCACTTACTTATGTATTAGTCATAAAGATTGTCGGTTACTTCATCACTACATTCACGTTAAGTTTTATTGTTTCGTTAATGTTTAGAGCTAGGGTTTTAGATGCGTTATTAATAGCAACGGTAATAACCCTCAGCATATGGTTTCTCTTTAAAGTACTGCTTTCAGTCCCACTCCCAGAGGGGATGTTTGGATGGTAGGTATTGATGTGATCTACGATATCCTAACCCCTAAGATTATCATTACAATGTTATTAACCTCATTTTACGGTTTATTCATTGGGTCTATGCCTGGTCTAACAGCTACTATGGCAGCAGCTCTCTTAGTACCTTTTGCATTCTGGCTTGATCCTTTAACAGCTCTAGCGATGATAATAGTTATGGATGTCTTAGCTATATGGGCAGGTGATGTACCAGCAACTTTTGTGAGGATTCCTGGGACACCAGCAAGTGCTGCCTATATTGACGATATGTATGAGTTAACAAAGAAGGGGAGGGGTCAGATAGCATTAAGTATATCTCTTTTAGGGTCAACTCTAGGTGGTTTAATAGGCGTGTTAGTCCTAATGTTTTTCTCCCCTGAACTAGCTAGATTCGCCATAAATTTCTCTAGTAGTGAGTTCTTCTGGTTAGTGATTTTTGGACTCATAAGTAGTGTTCTTGCTGTTAGGGGGTCTGTAATTAAGAGGATGACCTCATTAATCCTCGGACTTCTAATCTCATTAATAGGGTTTGACCCAGTCTTTTATTCATCAAGACTTACCTTCGGTATCCCAGAGTTAGAAGGTGGTTTAAGTTATATCCCAATTCTGATAGGGGTCTTCGGTATGTCTGAAGTTATACGGAGAGTATACTACAAGACGAGAGGTGTAACTATAACATTACCACCTACAGAGTTTAAAGCTTTAGAACTCATAGCTACTGGTTTCTCAACCATAAGGAAATACTTCACACGCTTTATTACAGGTTCGTTAATAGGTGTTATTATAGGGGCATTACCTGGGGCTGGGGCAGATATAGCTGCTTGGTTATCCTATAACATCTCATATAGATTTTCTAAGAATAAGGATGAGTATGGGAAGGGGTCTGAGGAGGGTATATTAGCAGCTACATCAGCTAATAACGCATCGTTAGGTGGGGCATGGATCCCATCATTAGTCTTCGGAATACCTGGAGATTCAGTAACTGCTATAGTGTTAGGGGTTATGATGATGAAGGCTGTCATTCCAGGACCGAGGATATTTGTCGAGCAGGGTAGACTAATAACGAGTCTCTTCATAATATTCTTGATTGCTAATATATTGATTATACCTCTAGGTATACTCACGATAAAAACACTTGGGAGGTTGTTCCTCAGAACACCAGATTACCTTTTAGTCCCAGCAATATTAGTCTTCTGTATAGTTGGTTCCTACGCAGTAGACTTCACATTCTTTAATGTAGCCGTCATGATCCTCTTCGGGGTCATAGGGTTCTTCATGGATAGGTACGGATTCCCCATCCCTCCAATGATACTTGGAATAATCTTAGGTAAAATGCTTGAGACATACTTCGTCATGACATTCATGAAGGGAGGAATAATAGCCTTCTTCAATAGACCGCTATCATTAGTTCTAATAATATTGATAATATTCATAATCCTAACACCGAAATTAGGTAAAGTTGTAATGGGTAGGAGGTAGAAATCTAAACACTCCTAACGGATCATCTAATAAACTGTTTATAACTTAAAAATAAATCCGAAATCTACTAAACCCTTAAAAGGATATTAAATCATCATCTTTTTAAACTCTCTAGTATAGAGTATTTAGGTGTCATTTTGAGTCAGTTATGGATTTTCAGGGATTTTGATAAGTGTTCTGGTTGTAGGTTATGTGAGATTGCTTGTTCGTTAAGGCATGAGGGTGTTGTATGGCCTGAAGCTTCTAGGATTACTGTGTTAGAGTTTGCTCCAGGTATTGCTATCCCCCACACATGTGTTCAATGTTATGACTACCCCTGTGTTAAGGCATGTCCTACTAACGCCCTCTACGTTGATGGTAAGACTGGTGCTGTATTAGTTGATACTGGTAGGTGTACCCTATGTGGTGCGTGTGTTAGGGTATGCCCTGCTAGGGTACCTAAGGTCGTTAAGGGTAGGAACTACGTGTTGATATGTGATTTATGTGGTGGTGAGCCTGAGTGTGTTAAAGCATGTAAGGAGGCTGGGTTCAACGCTCTTGAATTAGTTCCTAAGCCTGAGAAAGCTTATGTAGACCCTTACATAACACTACCTGAGGTAGTAGCTTCCAAGTTATCGTCTAAGGTCTATAAAGGGTTTAGTAAGGAGGTGTTAGGTCTATGAACGGCTTCTGGGATAAGTTACTTGAGGTTGACTTAACATCAGGTAGTCATAGGGAGGTTAAAGTATCACCAACAATATTTAGGAAGTTCTTAGGTGGTAGGGGTCTAGCTGCGTGGTTACTATGGAGTGAGTTAGGTAGTAAGTGGGAGTCTGTAGATCCTTTAGGTCCTGAAAACATGCTACTAATACTTACAGGGCCTCTAACAGGTTATTACCCAGGTATTAAGTTAATAGTCTCAGGTAAGAGTCCTCAAACTAATGGTGTCGTAGGTTC
Organism: Desulfurococcaceae archaeon; assembly: GCA_020832985.1. Classification (GTDB taxonomy): domain Archaea; phylum Thermoproteota; class Thermoprotei_A; order Sulfolobales; family NBVN01; genus CAZZLT01. The sequence goes on from JAJHRE010000016.1 coordinate 7,939, forward strand.
TGCAGTATCTTCAGAAATTGCAGTAGAGATTAAAGCTGCTGGTTATGACGGGATAGTTATTAAGGGTTCTTCTAAAGACCCTGTATACTTATACGTACATGATGATAAGGTTGAAGTAAGGGATGCTTCTAAGTTATGGGGTAAGACAGGGATTGAACTACTTAAGATGTTGAGGGATGATGTTAGAGTTAATTACGACTTAGAAGGTGTTAAGTCAATACCTCCAGCACTTTATATAGGTCCTGCAGGTGAGAACTTAGTTAGGACTGCACCAGTAAATGCTAAGTGGACTCACGGAGCTGGTTACGGTGGTTACGGAGCTGTTATGGGTTCTAAGAAGTTGAAGGCTGTAGTTGTTAGGGGTAGTGGACCACTACCTAAGGTAGCTAATTTAGAGGAGTTCGTAAAGTTAAGGAATGAGTTAATCAGGTTAATACCTAGTAAGAACTACTGGTTTAAGTTCTGGGGTACGCCTTCGGAGTACTACTTCGCAGGTAATAGGAAGAGTTCAGAACCTATAAGGAATTGGCAGGAGGAATGGCATAAAAACATTGAGTACAGTCACCACGACTTAGAGACTAAGGTATGGGTTAGGAGGTACTGGAGTGATTGGGGATGCCCACTATCATGTATGAAGGTAAGTATAGTTGATATCGACGGTAATTACTACTTAACTGACGGGCCTGACTATGAGATGGGTGCTTACTTAGGGTCTAACTTAGGTATATTCAATGTTAAGGAGTTTACAGCTTTATCAGCTATAGCTGATAACTTAGGACTATGCGGTATCCAGACAGGTAATGTTGTAGGCTTCGCATTCGAACTTTATGAGAAGGGGGTACTGACTAGGGAGGATGTAGGTTATGAGTTGAGGTGGGGTGACTTCAAAGCCGCTAGTAAGTTGCTTGAGGATATAGCTTATCGTAGAGGTATTGGTAAGGTATTAGCTGAGGGTACTTACAGAGCTGCTTTAAAGATTGCTGAGATGAAGGGTCTTAAACCTGAGGAGGTACTTAAGTATGCTGTACAAGCTAAAGGTATAGGTATTGGAGCTCACGGGATTAGGAGTAAGGCTGACTACCCACAACCAATAGCTTACGTCTGCTCAGTCCAAGGAGGTGATCATACATCAGTTGCTGGCCTACCCATAAATACTATAGAGTCTGAATCATGGAAAGCATTCTTCGATAGTGCAGTGGTATGCTGGTTTAACTTATTTAACATACCTGAGGATACCGTGGTTAAGTTCTTAAACGTAGTTACTGGTTGGGGTATGTGTAAGGATGAACTCTATAAGGAGTTAGGGCCTAGGATACTGACGTTACAGAGGGTGTTACTACTGCTTGGAGGTCCTGACGTGTACTGGGATCCGAGGGTACATGATGATAACCCACCGAGATTCTACGAACCACTACCAAGCGGTCCTTACAAGGGTAAGGCTGGGGACCGTGAGGAGGTTAAGAAGCTTAAGGTACAGTACTTCAGTGAGTTAGGTTGGGATGAGTTAGGAATACCTACTAAGGAAACATTAAGTAGGTTAGGACTTACAGAGTTAGAACCAGCTGTTGAGAGGGTTAGGAAGAGGTTAGGAATTTAATGATTGTATGTATTAAATTCCTAGGTAATCTAGCTGAGTTACTAGGTAGTGAGGCATGTCTAGAATTAAATAACTGCCCATCTATAGCTGAGGTTATGTGGTCGTTAATTAAGGATAAGAACGTACCTGTAGTACCTGAACACCTAATATTCCTATCTGGGGGTAAGTCGGTAAGTCCTGAAGACAGTATATGTAGGTTTAACGAGTTATACGTTATTAGGACGTTACAAGGCGGTTGAATAACTTCTCTAAACATTCAATCTTTTAAACTTTTAAATTACACCATATATTTCTAAATGTGATATCATGAGTACTCAACGTAGGGTGTTATTAGTCTTCCTACTACTTGGTCTAGTCTCACTATTTGCTGATGTTGTCTATGAGGGTGGTAGGTCTGTTAGTGGTGCTTACTTAGCTGAGCTTAAAGCACCTGTAGTAGCTACAGCTTTAGTAGGTGTTGGGGAGTTCCTAGGTTTAGTATTTAGGTTATTCTCAGGCTATATAGCAACTACCCTTCAATCCCCTACAGTTTTATGGGGTTCGACACTACTAGGCTACTTAATAACATCATTAAGTATACCTATGATTGCCTTCGCCCCTACATGGCATGAGGTAGTAGTCCTCTACATTATTGAGAGGCTTGGTAAGGGTTTAAGAACACCTACTAGGGATGTCATCGTTGCTGAGGTCTCTGAAGGTATTGGTGTTGGTAAAGGCTTCGGTATTCATGAACTACTAGATCAGGTAGGTGCTTTCTTAGGCCCTACACTAGTTAGTATCTTAATAACGTTTTACGGGTATAGAGTAGCGTACTTAACACTCATAATCCCAGGCATAATCTCAGTAGTACTAGTCGTTACAGCATGGCGTCTATACCCTAAGCTTAGATCCACTAGTGTTAAAAGTCCTAAATTAGTTGTTAGGGGTTACAGCAGTTTATTCTGGATTTACACGTTAGCAACTAGTGTATTAGCTTTAGGATTTATGCATTGGTCAATAGCTTCATACTACCTTAAAATACGTGGTGTTGTAGGTGATGCTGAGATAGGGTTTATATACGCTATAGCGATGCTTGTAGATGCTGTCGTAGCAGTACCGTTAGGTATTCTATTCGATAAGGTTAGGTTTAAGACCTTACTCATGATCCCGGCCTTAACACCTGTATTCATAGTCTTGATAATGTATGCCCCACACGAACTACTCTACTTCTCAGCCATACCTTGGGGTATTGTGATGTGTTCTGAGGAGAGTGTTATGAGGGCCTCTATAGCATTACTTGTAGAACCTCCTAAGAGGCCGTTAGCCTACGGATTCTTCGGACTGGTATTCGGGTTTATGTGGGCTATCGGAGGCTACATATACACTATATTAATTGATAAACCACTCTACATGTTATTATATGCTATAGTGACATCTATAGCATCGATATACCTCTACATAACCTTGATAATACGTTCTAGTAAGTCCTGAATTAATACTTAAGCATTCCCTACTTTAGACCTAGGAATCAACGATAGTAGAGTCCCGGTAATACTTAAGAATATGTAGATAGTTAATGAGGTCTTTATAGCAGTCATTAAATCCTCCTGCATAACCATCACTGAAGTAATCACTGATATACTGAGTGCCTGCCCTAGAAACCTCATAGTAGCTAATAACGCAGTTGCTGAACCGTAGGCCTCCCTAGGACTCATATTCATTATAGCTGTGGTGTTCGGTGATGAGAAGAATGCAAATCCAATACCTAATACAGCTAATACATAGACTAAGTACGTTATAGGGGTTTCATAATTAATGAATGTTAGGCTGAAGACCCCGGAAGTTATTGTAGCCATACCTATAGTTGCTAGTATCGACGGGTCGTAACGATCTGCTAGTAAGCCAGCGATAGGTGATAACATTACCTGAAGTATTGGTTGAGTCGTCAGTATTAAACCAGCATCACTAGGTGTTAAACCACGTAGTTTCTGGAGGTAGGTACTTAATAATACCGTTAATGCGTAGGTAGCGCTATAGTTAAGTAATGCCGCTATATTAGCTACTAATAACTTCTTCTTAAGTAGTGATGGGTTTAGTACCTTAGGACTACTACGCTCTAATAATAACGTCGTAACGAGTAAAACACTCCCGAATGACGTAGTTATGAGTCCGTATAAACTACCTATAGTTGATGCACCGTAAATAATCATAGCTATTGAGGAAGTTATAAGTAGTGATGTAGTGATATTAGGTCTTGAGGCACTACCCCACCTTAACTTTACAGTCCTTAAAGCTATTGCTAAACTCATCAACGATACGACGGTCTTGAGGGTAAATAGTGAACGCCGTTGTGAAACTGCTTTGGTTTTTATATAGGTTTATAAGGTTTAATGTTATTCTTCTGCAATGATTACTACGTGGACTCTCTTGCCGTGTAGTGGTTTTACCTCGGATTGGTACTTTGCTAGTGGGTACAGGACTACTGTTCCACCTCTGAACTTTATTACTGAGCACCTAGCGTATATGAACTTAGCCATGTTATCACTCAGAGCTATAAGTGTTAGAAAAACTTATAAGTATTGAAAACAAATTTCTGAAGCAGTGAGCTACTCTGTGAGGGTTCGAGAGCCTGTATTGGTTGAGACTTTGAAGATGAGGGCTCTCCCCGAGGGTAGCCATGATAAGCTCCTAGAATTTCTGAGGCTGTACCGTGATGCTGTGCAGTTAGTAGTTGATAGGATTTGGGGTATTAATGAGAAGCTCTCTAAGAAGAAGCTACATAAGCTATTCTACAGTGATTTAGTTTCTATGGGTTTTAGAGCACATCATGCTAAGGAGGTATACGTATATGCTAAGAGCTTGGTGGATTCCGCTAAGAGTAACGGCGGTAGAAAACCTATTCTTAAGAGGTTAAGTGCTAGGATAGACAAGTACGACTACAAGCTAGACTTAGATAGCATGGTTTTAACGCTGAAGCTCCACAACGGCTATGAAGCAAGGTTAAAACTGGTAGTACCTAGGAAGGGAGTTGAGAAGTTCAAAGGTTGGAGTAATTACGAGATGGTAGTAAAGTATGATAAGGAAGTGTTCTGGGTCTCAATATACTTTAAGAGAACTGTTAAAACCGTGAAGCCTAGGACAGTGATTGCTATTGACTTAAACTTCGATAACGTAACACTAGCTGTATTCACTCTTGATGGTGGACTAGTGAGGTTGAAGAGGTTTAAGACACCTCACAGGAAGATATTAACCCACAAAATATGGATCGAGAGGATTCAGAAGAAGTATCCGAAGTCATGGAGGTTCGTCAAGGGTGTTAGAAAAGCCATTGAGAGGCATGGTGAGAGGATAAGGAACATCTCCTGGGACTACGCCCACAAGTTGGGGGACTTAATAGCAGAGCTGGCACTCAGGTACCGCTCATCAATCATCCTCGAAGACCTAGAGAAGATTAGAAAGAATAAGGAAAATAAAAAGAGTAGAGAGTTCAATAAGAGGCTCGGGCTGTGGTTCTACCGTAGAATACAGTTCTGCGTAGAGTACGAGGCTAGGGAGAGGGGTCTCGAGGTAGTTAAGATCAATCCTAGGGGTACTTCTTCGAAGTGCCCTAGATGTGGTGACAAGCTAGTTGAATATGAGCGTAGGGTATTGAGTTGTAAGAAGTGTGGTTTCATAGGTGATAGAGATGTTACAGCAACAATAAACCTATACAGGAAGTATGTATCTAAACACTCAAGATGTGGGGTCTCCGGGGTGGCCCCGAACGCCCCCAAGCCCGATGAGGCTCTGAGCGGGATGCAGGGGAACAGAGATGATGCAATGAAAACACATCTAGTTATATAAAATTATATGAGAGCTGAACCCCATCCAAAGTAGTTAGTTAGGTAACCACCGACTAGAGGGCCTAGACTAAGTCCTAAGTAAACAGCTGTAGTGTTTATACCTATACCTAAACCCCTCCTCTCCCTCGGTAACTCCTCACTTAAGACAGCTACTGCAGTGCTTGAGATCATAGCCGTAGCTATACCTTGGAAAAACCTACATATGATTACATCAACATAACTACGTGCTAAGGAGGTAAGTAATGACGTAATCATAAATAATATAATACCTAGAGTGAATACCCTCCCCCTACCTAACCAATCACTAACCCTACCAATAACTAAGACTGTAGAAGCTAACGCTATTAAGAATGCATTAACAACCCAATTAACACTAGCTAAAGACACATTAAACTCCCCAGCAATCACAGGTAATGCAACAGCTATAGACGATGTAGTAAACGGTGTAAGGAACGATGCTGTAGTCGTAGCTAGTAAGATACCGTAATAACCCTTAAACACCTTCATAAATACCGATTTTATAAAATCCCATAAAACAAATAAATATTTCCATCCTACCTGAAATGTTATAAGGTTTGACACACCATCACTATAGGTGAGTACGACGTCACTATCTACAGATTTGAGGAGGGAGTTCATTAAGTTATTAGAGTCTGATGTTGAGTTTAGGTATGCTGTTGCTGGTTATTTAGGGCTTTCAGAGATTTTAAGGAGTATTGAGAGGTTGTGGGAGGAGGTGAGGGCTCTAAGAGAAGGACAGAACAAACTATGGGAAGAAGTTAGGAGTCTTAGGGAAGAGGTTAGGAAGTTATGGGAGAACCAGAATAAACTATGGGAGAATCAGAACAGATTATGGGAAGAAGTTAAAGCATTAAGGGAGGGACAGAATAAATTATGGGAGGAAGTTAAGAGTCTTAGGGAGGGTCAGAATAAGCTTTGGGAGGAGGTGAAGGCACTAAGAGAAGGACAGAATAAGCTTTGGGATGCCTATATTAGGCTTGATAGGTATGTGAGGTCTGGATTTAGAGATTTGAGGAGGGTTTTAGGCTCTACTTTTGAGTCTTTCGCAGCTGCTTTTGTAGAGGTTATGTTGGAGGATATGGGGTATGTAGGTGTTGAGGTTGGTAGGAGGGTTTTAGTAGTTGATAATGAGGTTCTCGAGATAAACCTCTTCAGTGAGAAACCTCTAGTAGTTGGTGAGTTAACTATGCATATAGGTACTGTTGAAGAAGCACGTAGAGAAGTTGAGAAGTTGTTAAAGAGGGTTAGAGCTGTAGAGAAATTATATGGTGTGAAACCTGTATTAACAATACTGTGTGTAGCTAAGGTATCCCCTGAAGTACTAACTACGTTAAGGACTTTAACTAAGGAATCAGGTATAAAGTTGATCACTAAGGAAGATATTGAAGAGGAAGTAGGAGGTATTTAATTAACCATTAATACTCATAACCTCATTCTAAATTTCTTAATTACTTAGTCATTCTAATCATTTTACGTGATTTCATAGATGATAATAACTGTTGGAAGTGATGATGAATGCTGTAGATTATATGTTTGATAAGGTGTCACTTACGTTATTATTTAGTGATGTATTATGATACATCTTAATTGTAATTAATGTAATTTAATAAATGATATTTACAGTGTTAAAACCAAGTATGATTAGGAGGTGATTCCATGAGCTTAACTGAGGTTTTAAGACGTTCAGTAGGTCATATCTGGGAGAAGATCTTTAACCACCCATTCGTAGTTGAGTTGTACTTAGGTACCCTACCTCTTGAGAAGTTTAAGTATTATGTAATTCAAGACTATAACTACTTAATAACTATGTATAGGTGCTTCAGCTTAATAGCTTCTAAAGCTGATTACGAACTAGCTAGGAAGGCGTTGGAGTTAGCGTATATTGAAGCAACTACTGAGATGGCTAACTATGAGAGACTACTGAATAAGTTAGGTATTAGTTTTGATGAGGTAATTAATACTGAGCCAGCACCTACTAATATGGCCTACATGAACTTCCTAATATCTACATGTGCTTTAAGGACGCCATTAGAAGGACTAATAGCTTTACTACCATGCTTCTGGAGTTATGCTGAAATAGCTGAGAGGCATAAGGGTAAGTTAATCAGTAATAAGAATGAATTATATGTTGAGTGGGCTAAGGTATACTTAAGCGAGGATTACTTAAAACTCATTAAGGACTTAAGAGACTTCATAGATAAGTCAGCTAAGTCATTAGATGTTGAGTCAGCTAAGAAGTTATTCAGAATAGCTAGTAGGTATGAATACCTATTCTGGGATATGGCGTACAGAATGGAGAGTTGGTATATTGATTAAACCTCTAAGCATTCTCAAAGTCATAATGTAGATTTTTAAGCAAAACTTTTAAATTACTTAAGACATTATCATTTGGTCAGATTCGTTGAACGACTATGTATTCGGTGTAGAATGGCTTGATAAGAACTTCAGCGACCTACTTAAGTTAAAACCGCTTATCCTCATAGCTGGGTGTCCAGGGTCTGGTAAGACTGTACTAGCATGTACTATATCCTACGCGAATGCTTTAAGAGGTCATAAAGTACTCTATATAACCTTTCATGAGAGTAAGGAGAAGTTATTTAAGATTATGTCTGGTCTCGGTATGAGTTTAAGTGATGTTGAGGTTAGAGGGACGTTTAAATTCGTTAGGATCCCACTACCTCTAACTATAGAAAGTCTAAACGAAACAATCTCTAAACTAATAAGCGGGTATAGCCCTGAGGTAGTAGTCTTCGACACTATAAACCCCATACTAACTATCACTAAAGACGAAAGTGTTAAGAGGGCATTACTCCAGAACTTCTTCTACGAACTATCAGAAAGTATTAACGGTATGACTATATTAGTAGCTGAAAGTGATGGTGAAGACATCAACTTAAGTAATGTTGAGTTCATAGCTGATGCAATATTCATCCTGAAGCAGAAGGTTAGTAAGGGGTTGGTTTCAAGGTCTTTAATGATTAAGAAGGTTAGAGGTGTTGATATATCCATAGCTGAAATACCGTTTAGAATATGCGGGAATTTAGGGTTAGTCCTCTACCCACCACCAATACTTGAGGAAGTAAGTACTGAGTACGGGGAATTAGGACTCCCATGTGAAGTACTTAGGAAGGTTATAGGTCATATACATAAGTCTATGCCCATATACATAACATACCCACCAGACGCTAGACCACCTCATGCGGCTGTGATACCATTAAGTATTGCACTACTCAATAACTTAAAAGTCTTATTCGTATCGTATATCTACCCACCAGATATCCTAAAATCTCAGTTAATTAGAGCGTTAAGTCTTACCGGGTTGAAGAGTGAGGAGATCAAGGAGTTAATAGATAAGTACGTAGTTGTTAAGTCTATCAATCCAACAGCGTATAGCTTAGATGAGTTATACATGCGTGAGCTTAGGTTAGTAGAATCCATTAAGGGTTTAGGCGTAGTTGTTTTTCATGATGTAGGTCTAGTTGCAGGGCTTAGTAACGCTGATAACTACTTATTAAATTTAATTTATAATCAGTTGAATTACTTAAGGCTTAAGGGTTTATTAACTATTCGGTTAGGTAGTTATGTTAGTGATGAATTATACAGGCTTAACTCATTACTATCATCTATGGTGTTGAGGTTTGAACCTGTGTTTAAGGATGGCAGGTTCGTAGGTGTTCAAGCCTACGTGTGGAGGAGGGGTACTACACCATACATTATAACGTCTGAGGAATTAAGTAGGTGTTTTGAGGAGATTGCAGTGAATATAAGACGTAGGTGTCTTAGTAGATAGTTGATTTAACCCTCACCAGCTACGCTGATTTTAGGTATGTATATAGCTGGTACTTCATACCTACCTAACACCTCCTTATTAGAGGTGAGTACTACCTCATCAGTCTTAAGTAATTCGTAAACATCACCAGTTATTACCACACCCTTAACAGGGTGTTTAACCTCACCTCCCTCTACATACACAGCGTTAGCTACTGTAGCATTTAGTAATCCACTCACCGGATTCGACAACCACATACCTATGACGTCGTAGACCACTAAACCATTCCTTAACTCCCTCACCAACATATCTAACTCGTAACTACCCCTATCAACTAGTATGTTCGAGATCCATGGTTTAGGTGTTACGTGAGGTGTCGGTCTGAAGGCATTACCTGTAGATTCTCTAGATTCTATATTCGCTGTGTAAGTATCGTATAGGTAACCCACCAACACACCCTTATCTATGAGTACCTTCCTCTTAGTAGGTATACCCTCATCATCAAAACACCTACTACCTAACATACCTGGGTAGGTACCATCATCTACTACAGTGATGTTCTCAGAGAATACCTTAAGTCCTAACATACCCTTCAGAGGTGACCTACCCTTCTGGACTTGATCAGCACAGAGTGCTGGAGCTATTAACGAGTTAATAAGTGATGTGAATACCCTAGGCATTAACACCACCTCGTAAGTACCTGTAGTAACCCTCTTAGAACGTAAACCCCTTACAGCCCCCTCAACAGCTTTAGTAATTAACTCGTCAGGGTTAAACCTACTTAAGTTAGACCCTGAGTAACTCTCAGAGTATCCAGACTCATCACCACCATCAACAACCTTCACATTAACTGATACTGACGCTTTAGTCTTCTCATCCTCAACTACCCCACCATAACTATTAGCTATAACCCTCCTAACATAACTTAAGTAAATATTTGCATCAGTTGTGAATGCCCTCCTATCAACATCTCCAGACTTCCTAACCATGTAATTAACTAACTCTACATACCTACCTAAATCTAAATCCTTAATCCCTACATCAACTACATCCTCAACTACTGAAGAACCTAACTTCTTAGGTAGTGAAACCCACTCCCTATCCTCAGGTAATGTCTTAACGATTTTAGAAGCACTACTAACTAATACGTCGACATCCTCAACCCTAGACACCATACCACCGTAAACACATACCCTCCTACCCATAACCACCCTAACACCAACTAAGAACTCCTCACCTGATACAACCCTCTCAACACCTTTATCACTCCCTAAAACCTCAGTACTTACGTTATCAACTACGTAAACCTCAAACTCGTTAAATCCGTACCTACTACATAGTTTAAGACTCCTCTCAAGGATGTCGTAAATCATTACAGACCACCAACTACTAACTTCCTAACCCTAATATGAGGACCTCCAAAACCTACCCTAACTGTCTGACCGTCCTTCCCACAACCACCGAATACGTTAGTAATTACTTTAAGGTCTTTAGCAACAGCATCAACACTCATTAAAGTCTCTAAGATATTACCACTAACAACTACACCCCTCACAAGTTCTGTAGGTTCACTGTTCTTAATGATGTATGAGGGACCTATACTGAATGTGTAGGTACCTATTGAAGGGTCTACCTCACCACCTGAAGCACCCCTACCCACTACGTATATTCCATAACTAACACCTTCAAATAACTCATCAACACTTAAGTCTCTAGGCATGACGTAGTAGTTAGTCTGCCTCACTATCGAGTCGTAAGTTATGTCTTGAACCCTAGCATTCCCAGTACTCCCACGTCCTAACCTACTACCGACATACCTACTACTTAAGAACTCGTTGAGGACTCCCTCATTAACGACTACCGTACGTCCCTTACTAACACCTTCATCATCGTAAGGTACTGGATAACCACCATCTACAACACCTTCATCAACTATAGATATCAACTCACTAGCGACTCTCCCCCCAACCAAACCCCTCAACACTGAAGACCCAGTAATGACTAAATCACCTTCTGACGCATGTCCGAAGGCCTCATGAACTAATAAACCCACAGCTTCATTATCTAATACAGCTACGTAAGTACCTGGTGTCGGTGTCTTAGCTTGGGATACCTTAATAGCTAGTGTGTCTACCTCATCAGTGAATGTTAACCAGTCATGACTTACTATGAATTCGTAACCACCTACAAACGTCTTAGAATTACTAACCCTCTCAGACACCATACCGTACTTAGCTACAGCTGTATGTGAGAAACCTACTAAAGTGACCTCACTCTCAACACTAACACCATCACTTGATGTTACATACCTCTTATCAACCTCATAAGCTAGTCTAGTAATTACTGACTTTATACCGTCCTTCCTCATACTTGATGTGTTAACCTCCTTAACAAGACCTACCTTAACCTCAGGGTCTACGTCGTAGGGGTCTACCCTAACACTAACTTTGAAGGAATCCTTAACAGGTTTAATACTTACGTACCCTACCTTAGTATAAGTATTTAAACTCCTAGCTATAGATAAGGCCTTCTCAACACTCCTTAAAACACCCTCACGATTTAGGGATGTTGTGTATACGTAGCCAACACCACCACTAACTAATACCTTAACACCTAAGCCAGTAACCCTACCAACACTATAACTCTTCAAGACCCCGCAGTCATATGTTATGCTTTCATACCACTTCTCCTGAACCCTAACTAGTACGTGGTCAGCACCTCTCTTAAGGGCTTCCTCTAGAGCTAGTGAAGCTAGTTCCTCATACGTAGTAGTCACTGTTAGGATATTAAACTAAAAGTTTAAATCCTTTAATCAGTAACTACGTTAAGTACTCACTCAACAACTTAACCAGTTCTTCAGCACCGTCTACATACTTAGGTGGTTTCCTACCCTCAACCTCCTTAATAGCCCTTAAGATCTTACTAGCTTCAACCTCCTCAAGGAAAACACCGTTTAACTTCTCAGTAAGTATTTTAGCATCCTCCCTACTACCAGCTAACCTCCACCTAGGGTTATGTATAGTTATTACTGGCTTACCGTAACCTAAAGCAGCGTTAACTAGAGTTAATCCGAGGTGGCTTACCACTACATCAGCACCAGCAATCCACTTACTGAAGTCTGGGTCGAATCTAAAGAATACCCAGTTAGGTCTTAACCTCCTATACGGTTCCGGGTCAACCATACCTGTCTGAACAACTACCTTACTAAGGTCTAACTTAATTAACTCATCGAAGAATTCCTTAAATCCGTAAGTCCCAGCAGTAACTAATACATAACCACCGTTGTAGGGTTCATACACAGGTTTCTCATATATAGGGCCTACAACAACAGCTTTAGGGTAATGCCTTAGCTGTTCCTCCCAATGAAGGACTGTGATGTTGGAGAACTTATAGAGTATCTTAGCTGTCTTAGTAGGTGTTACAATCCTATCAACACACTCTAAATTAACTACGTACCCACCCCTAACCCTAGTAGCTAGTGCTGGAGCTATAGCTATGTTACTACCTGTTGAGATGAGGGCTACAGTATCTTGAGGTAGTTTAAAGTATGACTTAATTAGTGAGTTCATGAACTTATGTATGGTGAGTATAGCTGGTTTAGGGTTATCAGGACTCCTCAACCTAGGTAACTCCATAACATTACCGAATCTTGAAACCCTCTGAAAACTCCATAAATCACCTTCAGATACAATAAACGTTAACTCAGCCCTACCAGTAAGTCTTTGAGCTAATGCTACTGCATAACCTGTATGACCGCCACCACCAGCTGTTAAGACCACCCTCACTAATTAACCCCGTAACTCCTTAAGGTATTAAGTAATTCAATTTAAATTTTAAATCTTCATGTGTTTTATGGTGTCCTAGTTGAGTATGTTTAAGATGTTTAAGGACTTATTCCCGCGTCAGGAGTTACTGATGCTTACTAATGAGGTCTCATACATCCATAGGATTCAGGGGAGTGAAGGTATTGAAGAAGCTGCAGACCTTATCTACAGGTTTGTTAAGGAGTTAGGTGTTTTCGATGTTGAACTACATACTTATGAGTACTCCAGGAGCTACGGTAACTTACAACCACTAACTGGTTGGTGGGTTAAGGATGCTGTGTTGAGGATGGTTAAACCTTACGAGAAATTACTACATAGTTTCAGTATGTCTAGGACTTTAGTAGTTGCTCATAGCCCTGGTGGTGAGGTTAGGGCTAAGGTAGTTAATGTAGGGCTTGGTGATAGGGCTAAACATTACGAAGGTGTTGATGTTGAGGGTAAGGCAGTATTAGTGAGTGGGAATGTATTCCTAGCTTATCGTGAGGCATGTAGGAGGGGTGCATCATTAGTCCTACTCTACAGGGATGACCTACCTGAGGACGCTGTCCCGTACCTAAGCCTATTCTTAAGGCCTGAAGATATTAGTTGGGCTAAGGCGTTAGCGTTAAGTATTTCTAGGAGGACTGCCTATGAAATAATCCGTCATATAAGTTACGGTGATGAAGTAGTTGTTGAGGCTAGTGTTGAGGCGGGGTTTAGAGAGAGTCCTAAGATTAAGGTAGTAACTGCTAGGTTAGGTGATGTAGGGACTGAAGTACACCTCCTCGCTCATTACTGCCACCCAGGAGGTACTGTAAACGATAACGTCAGCGGTACTGTAGCATTACTAGGACTTTCTAAAGTGTTGAGTAAGGCTGTTAACGACGGTAGAATACCTCAACCTAAGAAGCATGACTTAGTAATTATCTGGTGTCCTGAGTACTACGGGTCTGTAGCATACTTAACGTCTAGGCCTGTAGATAATGTAGTATTCAGTATTAACTTAGACATGATTGGTGAGAAACAGGATGTGACAGGCTCAACATTAAATTATGTTAGACCTCCCCCAAGATTGTTCCATCCATACGAAGCTGTAGTGTATTACGAGTTAAGGAATGCGTTGTCAAACTCATCAACGTTCTCATCACCGAAGAAGTTGATCAGTTATAGATTTGATGTAACCCCATACGAGGTAGGTAGTGACCACGATATCTACATAGTGAATGGTATACCTGCAGTCATGATTAATCAGTGGCCTGATACCTACTACCACACAGACTTAGACAGTATAGATAAGTTCGACCCTGAAATAACCACCTTAATAAGTTCTGCAGTAGGTTCAGCAACATATAAGTTACTACTTAATAAGCTGGATAAGAGCTTAATAACTAGCTACGTTTTTGAGTACTTAGGTTCTGAGACTTCATGGGTTAGTGATGATGTGAGGACCTACAGACTCTACTACCTACATAAGGTGTTGAGGAGTAGGTTAATCAAGTACTTAAATGATGATTTAGGCTTAGGGAGGCTTAACATCAGTTATGACGGCCTAACCAGCGGTGGGGTAGGTATTAAGTACTTCTACAGAGGTCCTCCAGACATTATAAGGTTGAAGGATGTTATAGCTAGCTTAGGTGAGGAAGACCTAAACTACTTAGAAACTATCCTTAGGGGTAGGAAGTACTTAAGAACAGTTATTCAGGTGTTAATACCATTACTTCTTAAGGAACCTAAGACTATTGACGAACTTAAGTCAGAAGTTATCGGTGAGTTAGGTGTTGATATAGAGTACGAAGTTTTAGAGAGGTTAGTAAATATACTAGTAAAACTTAATTACTTAGTAAGAGTCGTTACTTAGGCCAGACAAACACTAACTTAAATACTTTACTGTCTTAAGCTACATGTAATACCTTCTTAAGCAGTACCTAATCACTACTTAGTAGTAACTGAGCCTCACTAAATAATAACTTTAAAAAGTCAACACAATAAAGTATTTATTTAGTATTACCTTAAAATTAAAGGGTTGTGTGGATTGGCTAATTACGTCCGGGATAGGTACTCTAAAATAATTACGTTAAGGATCTCTAAAGAACTTGATGAAGTCTTAACTGAGATATGTAAGGAGTACGGATATAGTTCTAAGAGTGAGTTTGTTAGGGAGGCTGTTGAAGACTATATAAAGTACTTATCCAGCCTCATAACAGATGATGAAGGTTTAGAAGTCGTTGATTTCACTCAAGCGCATAAGGTCATAATGATTTAAGTATTTAGTACTCCAGCATCTCTATTTTTATTACTCCCCTCCATATTACGTATTAGGGTTTTCAATGGCTGATTACGTAGTTAGGTGTAGGGTGTGTGGTAGGACTTACGGGAGGGGGTATAGGTTCTTTAGGTGTTTATGTGGTGGTGTTTTAGAGGTATTAGTTGATTTAGAGGGTGTTAGTTGGGGTGTTGATGAGGGGGCTTTAGGGATTTTCAGGTATTCGGCCTTACTACCTAGTTTAAGTAGGTATGTATCGTTGGGTGAGGGTAGGACACCAACTATTAAGAGGGTTGTAGATGGTGTTGAGGTTTACTTCAAGCTTGAGTATTTAAACCCTACTGGGAGTTTTAAGGATAGGGGTTCTGCATTAGCTGTTTCTAAAGCTTCTGAGCTAGGTGTTACTGAGGTTTTAGAGGATTCATCAGGTAATACAGGTATTTCAATAGCTGCGTATGCAGCATATGCAGGTATTAAAGCACGTATTTACGTACCTAGTGATATACCTGTAGGTAAGTACGTACTTATTAAGTCATTCGGTGCTGAGGTTATTAAGGCAGGTAGTAGGGATGAAGCATCACGTCAGGTGTTGAGGGATTTAAGTGAGGGTAATTACTATATAGGCCATACGTGGAATCCTTACTTTATAGAGGGTACTAAGACAATAGCTTTTGAGGTTTATGAGGATTTAAGGAGTGTTGACTACGTCATAACACCTGTAGCTAGCGGTACATTACTCCTAGGTTTTTGGAAGGGTTTTAACGAACTACTTAAGTTAGGTTTAATCACGTCAATACCTAAGTTAGTAGGTGTTCAAGCATGTGGTTATGACTCACTAAGTAGGTTTGTAGGGAGGGTTGTGAGGAGTGAGTGTCGTGAGGGTACAGTACTAGCAGACGCTATCAGACTAACTAACGCACCTAGACTACCGTATATAGCTGAAGCTATAGTTAGGTCTGGAGGCTACTTAGTAGTTGTTAACGATGATTTAATAGTGGATGCTTTGAAAGACCTATTCAGGATGGGGTTCACTGTAGAACCAACAAGTGCTGCAGCATACGCAGCATTTAAACTCGTTAGGAAGGAGTTGAGTGGTAAGGTGTTAATACCGTTAACTGGTAGTGGTTTAAAGTATGTTGGAGGTACTGAATCACCTCTGTATAAGGTGTTTGTAGGTGGTTGATGTTAGGGGGTTAGCTAGTAATGCTTTAAACGGTGATAAGTTAGCATTATCTAAACTACTAACATGTATTGAGTTGAATCCTGAGGTTATTAAGGATATAGCTGATTTAGTATGGCCTAAAGAGCATAGAGCACATGTAATCGGTGTGACAGGTTCTGCAGGTGTTGGTAAGTCAACACTGATATCAGTGTTAGCTGATGAACTCGCATCAGATGGTCATCTAGTTGCTGTGATAGCTGTAGATCCTTCATCACCTATAACAGGCGGTGCGTTCCTAGGTGATAGGGTTAGGATGGTAGGTATTAGACGTAGTGATAGGGTGTTCATAAGGAGTATGAGTACTGGGTCTGAGGAGGCATTACCTCTGAAGGCACTACTCTCTATAGAGGTTATGGATGCCTTAGGATACGACTATATAATCCTTGAAACACCTGGGATAGGTCAGTTCAACGTAGGTATTGCTAACATAGCTGATACAGTCATCCTAGTACTAATACCTGGTGCTGGTGATGAGATCCAAGCACTTAAGGCAGGTATTATGGAGGTAGGTGATATATACGTGATTAATAAAGCTGATAGACCTAACGCGGACATAACCTTCAATCAAGTAGTGTTCGCATTAGGTGATGTTAGTAGGGATGGTTGGGTCCCTAAAGTGTTGAAGGTATCAGCCCTACAGAGGCTAGGTATTAAAGAGTTAGTAAGTGCTGTGGGTGAGCATAGGAACTACTTAATAAGTTCTAATAAGGTTAAGGTTAAGGAGGTGTTGAGGAGGTCTTTAGAGTTGGAATTAGTTATGAAGTATAAGGTTATGAACATGTTTAAAGAAACTCTAAACTCAAACAACTTCATCAGAAACATCTATGAATCCTGTGTGAGAGGTTCCTTAGACCCGATAACAGCTACTGATAAGATATTTGAGTTAATGTTTAAATCTGTAGGTAAGATAAGTTAAGTGGTTAGGGGCCGTAGTTTAGCTTGGTAGAATGCGGGGTTCGGGTCCCCGTGGTCCGGGGTTCAAATCCCCGCGGCCCCACCAAAACCATCCCTACCTAACTAAGAACTTCTGAATTAACTCTCTATTAGGTTCGAAGCATATCCCAACCTCCTTACAGACATCAACATAACCGTTGCTGAACACCTCAACAGGTTTTCTAGGTAGGTCTCGAGCTAATGCGTTATCCCCCTTATACATGAACTCATAACTTAGGAATACCTCCCTAGGTACTGCGGCTGAGGCTTGTATAGTGGCTGCCCTACATCCAGGGCCTGAGAGGCCTACATGAGGTGCTAGTAGTAGTCCTTCAGCTTCAGCGATAGTCGCTACCTTCATAAACTCAGTAATACCTCCAACCCTAGCTATATCTGGTTGTAGTACGTCTAAAGCCCTCCTCCTAACATACTCTAGGAACTGGTATTTAGTGAATAGGGACTCACCACCAGCTATCATAACATCTAACTTCCTCCTCAACTCAGCATAACCCTCAACATTATTAGGTGGTAGTGGTTCTTCAAACCATAAGACCTCATACCTCTCCAACACCCTACCAACCCTTATAGCCTCATTAACACTATATGCTGAGTTAGCGTCGACCATGACGTCAACGTTAAAACCTACTAAATCCCTAACAGCCTTCAATATATCACCTACTTTAGGGCCTCCCCTAACGAGTTTCTCCATACCTATCTTAATCTTGACTTGGTCAAACCCTAACTCAGTAAGTTTAAGTACTTCCTTAGCTACAGACTCAGGTGATAACCTATCCATGTAGTGCCAGTAAACTGATGATGCGTAAGCTTTAACCTTATCCATAGTAGGACCTCTCAACAACCTATGTACCGGTAGTCCTAAGACCTTACCTGCTAAGTCCCATAAAGCTATATCAACACCTGATAACGCCTCAATGAAGTAACCACCGAAGTGACCTCTGGTCTTCAACGAAGCGAACATCCTCTGCCATAACTCCTCAATAGCTAGCGGGTCCTGACCAACTATTATAGGTGCTAGTAACTTCTCAACGATCTCAGCATGTGCTGTAGGGACTTCACGGACTAACGACTCACCCCAACCAACTAAGCCATCATCACTACCGACCTCAACTAACAACATATAGTACTTACCTCTAATACCGGCAGTGCTTAACTCCCTCCAGTAGGGTAGGTAGTGGTCAGGCCTATCAATGCTTAATCCAGGCCTATCAGCAGTTAGTGGGTATGTCCTCACATACCTTATCTTAACCATTGAAACCACCTACTAACGTCTTAAACCCCTCTCATAAACCTCCTTATTAACTATACC
>JAJHRE010000031.1 GCA_020832985.1 Desulfurococcaceae archaeon
GCCTATCAATGCTTAATCCAGGCCTATCAGCAGTTAGTGGGTATGTCCTCACATACCTTATCTTAACCATTGAAACCACCTACTAACGTCTTAAACCCCTCTCATAAACCTCCTTATTAACTATACCTTCAGGTACTCGACCCTCTATGAAGTCCTTAATAGACTTAAGTACTGATTCATCCATACCTCTAAGACCTTCGAATGTGAATGCAGCTATGTGTGGTGTTACTATGACGTTATCGAATTTCAGGAGTGGGTGGTCAGGCCCTATAGGCTCACCCTCAACCACGTCTAAAGCAACCCTACCTACAATACCTTCCTTAAGAGCTCTAACTAATGCTTCAGTATCTACGACCTCACCCCTAGCTGTATTAACTATTATAACACCTCTCTTCATCTTACTAAACCTCTCGTAGTTTAGGAGGTGGTAGGTCTCATTAGTTAGTGGTGTATGTATTGATATTATATCTGACTCCCTCAACAACGTATCTAGATCAACTAACTCAACACCTAATTCCTTAGCCCTCTCCTTAGGTACGTATGGGTCGTAAGCAATAACCCTACTACCGAAACCCTTAACAAGTATCTCAGCAACTCTAGAACCTATATTACCGATACCTACTAAACCCACGGTTAAGTACTTCAACTCATGACATACGAACTTACCCCTCTCACCCCACCTACCAGTAACTACCTTCTCATGAGCCCTAACAACATCCCTTAACGCAGTCAACATCAACGTAACTGTATGTTCAGCTACAGCGTTACGTTCGACATAGCCTGGAACTCTAGTAACGACTACCCCATACCTAGTCGCTGACTCTATATCTACATTATCAACACCTATCCCATGCCTAGCAATCATCTTAACCCTCAAGTTATTCCTGAAGAACTCCTCATCGTATTTAGGGGTAACACTAGCAATCACTATATCGTAGTTACTGAGTGTTGAGGCTAGTTGAGAACCTCTTAAATCCTTCGGAACCTCAAACCTATCAACCTCAGCAAAACTCCTCAACTCGTTAATAACGTTTGAGTAGAACCCGAATGTCTTACTATTCACTATAGCTATCCTTAAAGAGTACGACATAGTGATTACCACTAATGTTTAGGGTTTGAAAATATTAAACTATAATGTATTGAAGGTACCTCAGGAGTGAATATATAGTTGTACTACGGTGATCTGTGGTGGTGTAGTGCTTGAGTAAGTGGAGGTTGTTAAACCTAGGCAGTATAGACGGCTACACAATTCAAGCAGTCTACGAAGCTATCGCATCATCTGTTGGGAGGGGCTTAACACCTAACACAGTAGTTTTCTGCTACCCCTCACACCCATACGTATGTGTAGGGGTACATCAAGTTGTAGAGCTTGAGGTTGACGTAGAGTACTGTACCTCTAAGAACATACCCATAATTCGGAGGCAGGTAGGGGGCGGGACTGTCTACCTAGATGAGTGGCAACAGTTCTACCACGTGATTATAAGAAGTGATGACCCGTTAGCGAGGTTAGGTATTGAGGACTTCTTCAGAGAACTACTTAAGCCAGTCGTTAAGTTCTACAGAAGTTACGGACTACCAGCAATGTATAAACCAGTTAATGATGTAGTAATCAACGGTAGGAAGGCTTCAGGTAATGGAGCTGCTAAACTACATAACTCTATGGTACTCATAGGTAACGTTATATTAGACTTCAACGCTGAGGAAGCATCTAAAATACTGAGGGTACCTGACATCAAACTACGTGATAAGTTGGTTAAGTCAATGAAGGAGTGGGTGACTAGTTTAAAGAATGAGTTAGGTTATACCCCGAGTAGGGAGGAGGTCGTTGAGAGGCTTAAGGAGTCCTTCGAAAGTGAGTTAAATGTGGATTTAGTTGAGTCCTACCTAACCCCTGAGGAGTTATCGGAGTTGGATAGGGTGAGGCAGTATATTTCAAGTCGTGAATGGCTTTACGGTGACTTACTCGGTAAGGAGTATTTGATGATGAGGTATGTTCCAGGGCAGAGGGTTGTTAAGATTAGGGAAGGGCATTACATAGTTTACGTAGACTACAGGAGTAGTAAGACCATCAGATTAATAGTTGAGTTAGAGGATGGAGTGTTGAGGAACATCATAATCTCAGGTGATTTCTTCATACAACCTATTAACTCCCTACCTACTATAGAGAAGGAATTAACCGGTTATAAACTTAATGAATTAATAAGTAGTAGGTCCTCCCTAATCTCAGAAGTCTTCAAACGATACGTCTTAAACTCGTCAGGGATCTCCCCTGAAGACATAGTAAACGCTTTAAATAAAGTTGTTGAAGTGTTGAATACCTACGGAATATACTTTTGAAGCTATTTAACGATGACAGCTCCGCATTAAAGCGATCTAACGATGTGTTAGCTAACTCTACGTAGTTTTATGGCTTGTTCATAGTCTTTAAGTCCGTAAGCAAGTATTACTAAATCACCTAATCTGAGCTCATCCTTACTCTTAAGTAACTCATACGTCTTCTCAAGACCTTCATCATAATCTGAAGCATCTACTTGATAAACCCTTACACCCCATAGGATTACTAAAGACCTAGCTACGTGTATGTCTGGAGTCCCTACGTAGAAATCTACTGTAGGTCTTAAGAGGGCTATCATACGTGCTGTATTCCCGAACATGCTGAAGACTACCAACTTAGCGTTTATATCCTCAGCAAGTTCAGTAACTCCTTTAGCGAATCTAACGTTTAAGCCGTTCACATCCCTAAACTTACTTATACTTAACTTCTCCTCAGTAGTTTCTATAACCCTCCTCAACCACCTAACAGCTTCTACTGGGTACTTACCCACGGCTGTCTCACCAGTAAGCATTAAAGCATCAACACCTTCACTAACGGCTGTACTCACATCAACTACTTCAGCTCTAGTAGGTACTGGATTCTCAATCATAGACTCAAGTAACTGTGTAGCTACTATCACAGGCTTCCCTAACTCTAAAGACTTCCTAATTATCTTCTTCTGAAGGTAGGGTATCTCCTCAAGTCCGAAGTTCATACCTAAATCCCCTCTAGCTACTAAGACAGCATCTGAAGCCTCTATAACCTCGTCGAGGTTCTCAACAGCTGATCTAGTCTCAATCTTAGCGATGATCTTAACCTTATCATTACCTGACCTCCTAATGATGTCCTTAACTATCTTCACATCTAAACCCCTCCTAACGTAGCTTAACCCTATGTAGTTGAAGTTATGTCTTAACGCGAAGTTAAGGTCTGCTAGGTCCTTCTCCCGTAGTAATGGTAGGTTGAACTCCTTATTAGCTACTACTAACGCCTTCCTAGAACTTATGACGGCGTCGGTTAACGCAGTAACTTCGATATGGTCTCTAAATACGTCAGTGACTTTCAACCTAACCCTACCATCACTCATCAATATAGTATCACCTACCTCAAGCTTATCGTAGACCTCCTTAACAGGTAGTGGTATCTCCCTCTTCTCAGCAGAACCCTTATCACTTAATACTAGTTTAGCTGCCTCACCCTTCTTAAGGAGTAGTTGTTGGTCTAGATCACCTAACCTTATTGAAGGACCTCTAAGATCCCCTATCAAAGCTAACGGCCTACCTATAAGGCCCTCAACCTTAAGTATGTTATCAACTGTAGGCCCCCATACAGACTCATCACCATGGGCAAAGTTAATTCTGAAGCCTACTACCCCCTCCCTACATAGGTTGAGTATGGTGTCTAGAGTTGATGATGAAGGACCTAACGAAGCTATTATCTTAGTTCTACACATACTTAACCATCTCCTAGTAAATCCTTGATAGGGTATATAATATTATCTCAACATCCTAAACGTAGGTAACTTCCTGTGGTACACTATATGTACTTCATTACCACACTCACATACCTTAACATCCTTAAGTACTAACTTACTAAAGTCTAAGTAGGTACTGAACCCCTCACCACCTACTACAGGTGTGGCACCCCTCCCACCCACTATATATGGTGATAAAGTGATTCTAAACTCATCGAATAAGTCATACTTTACTAAACCCCATATAGTATCCCCACCACCCTCAACTAATAACAGCTTAACACCTCTTAAGAGTAGTTCATGAAGTACTTCACCCATAGGTAATTCATAACCCCTACAGTTAAGCACTACTACATCAACACCCATACTCAACAACTTAATTACTTTATCCTTAGGTGCGTTACTCGATGTGAAGACTATAGTCTTAGCAGACTTATCAGTGACTACCCTAGAGTTAGTAGGGATTCTTAAACGTCCATCAACAACTACTCTAGTAGGGTTCCTACCAGCTACGTACCTAACAGTTAGTAGTGGGTCGTCACGAACTACAGTGTTAGCACCTACTAACACAGCATCTACTACAGCCCTCAAACTATGTAGTCTTACTAAGTCATACGTACAGCTAAATCTCGAGTAACCGGTGGTTGAGGCTAACTTACCGTCGACTGAGGAAGTTACGTAGATTATCACATACGGCCTCATACCTCTCAGAACAGTATCTGATGACTCCATCAGTGATTAACACCTCAACCCCTTCAGGACCACCCCTCTTAACTACTGCTAAGTATTTATCTCTAGCGTACTTTATAGATGTTTCCTCAGTATTAATGACGAGTAAGTTCACCTTATTACCCTCACGTAATTTAGTATCTACACCAACTACTGATGAGTTTGTAGCAACTCTTAAAACCCATTTAGGGTCTAAAACACCTTTAACCCTCAACAAACTAGTTAGTAGGTCTAAATCACGCCATAAATCACCTTTAACCCATGAGGCATTATCAGTACCTAACCCTACATCAAGACCTACCTCATAAATTAGTTTTAAGTCTGGTAACTTACCTATGAACCATTGATTAGACCTTAAACATATTATGAGTGGGATGCCTAACTCCTTAAGTAACTCAAGTTCAGGACGTCTTAGGAAGACTCCATGAACTACTGCGTTAGGTCTTAAACACTTGATCAAGTGTTTTAAGTCTCCCTCAACGTATGTTTCCTCAACCTCAGATATATGTGCATGTACTTGAAGACCTAAATTACTAGTAATACCTCCTAAGTCTTTAAGGACTTCATAGCTGAAGTATAGAGGTGATGAAATACCTACACCATCGACATACTTACTCATAACTCTAACCTCATCAACTACATCACCACCTACAGGCATCCCGAAGACTAAGTGAGTCTTAGGTCTTAACCCGTAATCTAGTAATGCATTAGTTAGACCACCCTCCCTAAACTCAACTATAACACCGACTCCGTAACCCCAACTATGTCTTAAGAACCTATCAATAGCTTCCTTAAGGGTATCTTTAGAAGCCTTACTCAACATCAAGTACTTAACACTGTAGGGTTCCCCAACCAAACTATCTATGTCTAAGTCCCAACCGATTTCCGGGTATATGTAGTCTAGGATATGGGTGTGTAGGTTTGCTAGTGGGGGCATTACCAACGAGTTACTGAAGTTCACGACATTACCTCCTGAAGCCCTCCCCCTACCAACACCCTCTATAACCCCATCCCTAATAACTAAGTGTAACCCCTCACCCCAGAGTTCGAGGTCATTACCTACGAATCCTAAGTCGAAGTTAAGTATTAACTCTTCAGTCATAGTGACCACTGAATACTTAAGGGTAAGGTATTAACGATTACTGCATATGGTGTTTAAGAGTGTGATACTCCCGTCAACACCTTCAACAACTAAGCAACAGTTATTATCTATACAGTAAGATACTGTAGCAGCTATAATAGCGTCTCTAACATCCTTCCTTAAAGAACTTAAGTCTGTGTTTGAGGTTATCCCTAACCTACTTAAAACCTCCTCCACAGAACTACACCTACTACTTAGTAAAGCACTTCTTGGGTGGGTCTCATACACTCTGTTCAGACCGTTGGATATTAACTCACGAACTAGTTTCTCAGCCCTCATAGTAAGCCTCCTCATATGTGAGAAACCTGGTGGGAATACCTTAAAACCCATAGACAACATCTTCCTATCAACATCCCTCATACCACTACCTATACTGAAGGGTGCATCCACAGATACTACAACATCCCCAACCCTACCTAACTGTAAGACCTCATTTAATATCTCGTAATCACTGTATAAGCATTTAAAGACCTTCAAAACACATACATCACTACATACAATCACTGCATAACCACTACACCTACTCTCAAGAGCTGCTAAGTCTAAACCTACGTAGAACCTCGTGTTAGGCCCTACAACAGCTTGAGTACCTACTACCTCCACACCCGTAATACCATACCCCCTACTGAGGCATTAGTTACTGACCCTTCTAATGATATAGACTAGCAAATTATTTAAATCAGTATGTTTAAGTTATTCAGGGATGTTTATTGAGTAGCGGAGGTGTTGTTAGGCTAGCTATAGTGGTTGCTGAGTTCAACTATGACGTAACGTACTTAATGCTTCAGAAAGCTCTAAACCATGCAAACTTCCTAGGTGCTAAGGTAGTATACGTGTTTAAAGTTCCTGGTTCATTCGAGATACCGTTAGCTGTTAGTAAGTTGGTGAGTAGGGATGATGTAGATGCTGTAGTAACTTTAGGTGCTGTAATTCAGGGTGAGACTAAACATGATGAGGTAGTTGCTCATCAAGCGGCTAGGAAGATTATGGACTTAGCAGTACAGTATGGGAAACCAGTAACATTAGGTATTATAGGTCCTGGAGCTTCGAGGATGCAGGCGTTAGAGAGGGTTGAGGATTACGCTAGGAGGGCTGTTGAAGCAGCTGTTAAGATGGTTAGGAGGCTTAAGGAGTTAGAAGGTAGGGCTTTATCTGAAGGTACTGTATTCATAGAGTGAATCTAGTTGGTATATACAGTAGTTATAAGGTTGGTTAATTATAGGGAGTGGATAGAGTCCCTAGGATTTGATAGGGAGTGGGTAGTTCAGGTAGTACAGTCTAGGATTTACTCAGACATACAATCATATGTTAAGGACTTCAACGGCTTCACACTACCTCTGAGGTATGATGTTCAAGTAGCTATACTACCGCGTACTACACATATCAACGACGTAGTTAAGGGTTTAGAAGAACTCTTAATGAGGTACCCTCAAATAAACGTTAGAGTGGATAGCTACTGCGGACTCCCTCATGAGGTACTAACTAATGATTCCAACGTAGGTGGTTGTGATTCTACGGAGGTCTGCGTAGCTCATATAGACTTAAACAACTTCACTCTAAGGTCTGTTAGTGAGGGTTACTACAAACCGTATGTTGATGTCTTAAACATAGTCTCTACATTAGCTCGTAAGTTTATGGGTAAGGCAGTCCTTCAGTACTTAGGCGGTGATAACGTCGTAGTAGTAACTAGTCCTAATTACTTAGATGAGGTTATTAAGGAGTCTGTAGATGGTGATGTTAAGGTAGGTGTAGGTATTTCAGAGATACCTAGGAAGGCTTTTGAATTAGCTGCTAAGGCCTTAAGTATTCTGAGGAGTGAGGGTAGGAATTCTAAATACTTAGTGCTTAGGGTATGAGTGCACCGTCAAAACTTAATTCAACCCCTCTAACCTTCAAGTACTCCCTACACACGTTAAGTAAGTTATTGACTAACTCCTTAAGCCTACTTAAATCCCTAGCCTCAGCGTAGATCCTCACCTTAGCCTCAGTACCGCTAGGCCTTACTAAAACCCATGATGAGTCCTCATAATCTACCCTCAACCCATCAATACTTAACACCTCAGCATTACTTGGTAAGTTACTCATTAAGTAATCTCTTAAGTATTGATAAAGTCCTAACTTAACCTCTTGAGGTACCCTGATGGAGTACCTCGCTTGTGGGTAGTTAGGTATATCACTTAACAACTCTCTTAACGTCCTACCCTCCTCAACCATGATCTTAACTATAAGTCCTGCCTGATATATAGAGTCTATCCAGTAACCCCATGACGGGTCTATGAGTTTCCAAGGCTCTGCAGCTATTAACGCATTACTCTTAACTAATGTTTCATGGATCTTACCTAACTTACTGATTATTAACTCACCATTAAACCTCCTAACCACCTCCTTAACAGCATTACCGCAGTCTATAGATGCGACTACCTTACCAGACCTCTCCATAAGTTTATACTTAAACATTAGGGCTATCAACCTATCCTGCTTTATAAAGCCTTCAGCAGGTTCTATAACTGCTAACCTATCACCGTCACCGTCATGAGCTAGGAATAAGTCGACGTTTAACTCCTTAACAAATCTTAAGTATGGTTGAAGTACGTCAGGTCTCGGCTCAGGCTCCCTCCCAGGGAACCTACCGTCAATACTTGAGTTAAGTGTTATCACCTCACACCCTAAGTTAGTCAGTAGTTTAGGGGTTACTAGGGATGTAGCACAATTAGCTGTATCTACAACTACTCTAACCTTCTTACGTGATTCCTTAGGTGTTAACCTACTGCTTAAGTCCTCTAGATACTCATCGATGAGTCCCGGCAACTCTGAATACCTACCTACTGAAGACCAATCAACATATTTGAACTTACCCTTAGTGATTAACTCCTCAATGACTTCCTCATCCTCACTACTTAACTCAAGACCCCTACAGTCGAAGATCTTAACACCGTTATGTTCTGGAGGGTTATGACTAGCTGTTACGTAAGCACCACCACTTAATGAGTGCTTAACTATACCGTAGGTAAGTACTGGTAACGGTATTAAACCAGCGTCGAAGACGTTAACACCACCAGCTATTAAACCTGAAGTCAACGCCATTTTAAGTACTTGAGTTGTTAACCTACAATCACCACCTATTAGGAAGTTCCCCCTACCACCTAAGTAGGAAGCTAACGTAAGTCCTAACTTAAGCATTAACTCAGGTGTTACCTCCTTCGGGTAGATACCCCTAATACCTGAAGTCCCGAAGAGCCTCACTACTACAACCTCTTAAGGTCTTCAGGTTTAAGTAGTGATACTACAGCTTTCTTCATAACCCTATGATACCTAACAACCCTAACATACACCACCCACTGAGGGTTCTCTAGGTCTACAGGTCTATCGATATACTTAGCGAGTTCCCTAATACTTTCTAAAGTACCTAACTCACTCACGAATCCCTCCTCATCAGTCCTGAATAGATGGCCCTCTAAAGTTATTCTGAATGTCTCGTTAGGCGGTATCCTACTAGCTAATTCCTTAACAACCTCAGATACTTTAGTGATGTCAGGATCTACTACGTAGTCTGCAGGGATTACCTTAATTATAGGTGTTGACCTACCAGCTAAGGACTCCTTAATAACTTTAGCAGCGTTACGGGGGTCGTCAACCCTATACAGTATAACTGATTGGTATGAGCTTACGTACTCAACCCTATCCCCAAGCAACTGCCTTACGTAGTTACGTACCCAGCTATAGTTATCAATACCTGGTTCATGAATAACTACTAAGTTAAACTCCAATAACTACACCTACTATAAAACTCAGTAGTAAGTATTAAAAATAGAAGTCCCAAACAAAAAGTATTAGCTTACGTAGTTACTTAAACATCACGGATTATACGTTAGTGTTGAGCTTCAGCTGATTTAGCTTCAGATGGTGCTGTAGGTATTGACGGTAGTTCCGGGAACTTCTCCTTCATCTTCTGCTCAGCAATTACTTGAGCTTCCTGTAGGATCTTCCTAGCCTCCGGTGATGCTATTACGTCGTAGCCGCCACCGCCTAACACCTCACCAGCCTCTAACACAGTATCCCTAAGCATGTCCTCAACCTCAGCTAACTCAATACCTATCTCAGGTAGTAACCCTCTTAAAGTCGACCTAAGCTCCTTAACTATACCTAGTACAGGTCCTAAAGCAACCATCACATCCCCAATCTCCTGAACAGTCTCTAACCTAAGGGTTATCTGCTCAAGAGCTATCTGAACAGTTAGTAACTGCTTAACAACCTTCCTAAGCTCAGCAACTTCATTAGCGTACATAGTAGCTCTAGCAGTATCCTTAACCATTAAGGCATCAACAACCCTCTCAAATAATATCCTATCCCTCTCCTTCATCCTCTCAATGAATACCTCAATCCTACTAACCATAGACCTAATCTTATATGAGGCCATAGCCATCCTATACCTTAAAGGCTTCTCCCTACCTAAAGACCTCTTAATCTTATCGCTGATCGTGTCCTGCTTACCCTGCCAAACCTTCTCAAACCCCTTCAACACACTCATGAATTCATACACCATTTACAACCCTCTAAAATAACTTACTTAAAAAACTTGAGGCGGTTAACACTCTGAGGTAACTTATGAATAAATACCTACAAACGTTTCTTAAGCACCTCTGATAATAGAGAATATAGCTATATACGTTAGGATTTGATTACCGTAACATGGTATTTAAGTATTAGGAAATAGGTATTAGTTTAGGTCCTAATAACTTCAGTATCTTTAAGTAACGTGGTATGTATACCTCCTTCTCCCTCTTCTCAATAGCTTTAACTATAGCTTTAGCTACTTCATCAGCTTCTACACCACCTCTCACGTTATCGATCCCAGCCCTCCTATGGAATTCAGTCTTGATTATACCTGGATATACTGATATGACGTTAATTGACTTCCTACGTAGTTCCCTCCTTAAAACTTCTGTAGCGTAGTGTAGTGCTATCTTACTAGCTCCGTATATAGGTAACTTACACATTAGTACGTAGATACCTGCTGTGATCACGTTAACTACTGTAGCTCCCTCCCTCATAAACCTGATTAACTCCTTAGTCAGTAGTATAGGTGTTATGAAGTTAACGTTTACTAAGTCTATTACCTCCTTAACCTCATGACTTAATACATCTTTATAGATACCGAACCCAGCATTATTAACTAACACATCTACATACCCTAAGGAACTCTTAACAGTGTCAACGACTTCGTAAACACTATCTAATTTAGAGAGGTCTACGACTAAGTAGTTGAACTTATCGTCATACCTACTCTTCAACTCCTTAAGAACTAATTCATTACGTGCAATCCCTAACACCTTAAC
Organism: Desulfurococcaceae archaeon; assembly: GCA_020832985.1. Lineage (GTDB taxonomy): Archaea > Thermoproteota > Thermoprotei_A > Sulfolobales > NBVN01 > CAZZLT01. Next base: position 10,995 of record JAJHRE010000031.1, read on the forward strand.
GTTAGGTTTTGAGGTACAGAGTAGTTCGCATAGTGCTTTCCCAATACCTGATGACGCACCAGTAACTACTACATTCATAACTACACACTCACTTTACGTAGGTATGTTTAGTCCCCCTATCTAATATGTAGAATGACCTACCCCAATTATGTAGTGGTATTGAGACCTTACTTAAGTCCCAACCATACCTACCTACAACCCCTTCCTTAACATAAGCATCAACTACCCTACCTATAAATACCTTAGAACCACTTACCTCTAACTTATTAATTACTTGAGCCTCAATAACCGCTACAGACTCCTCAATAGCGTAGGTATTCAACTTCCTACACCTCATTAACTTAACACCCATAGCCTTAATCTTATCTACCTCACGACCTGATACTGAACCAGCAATCCATACCTTACTTAGTAGTTCTGCAGGTAGTACATTAATCACGAACTCACCACACCAGTCAATACATCCAGCTGTGTAGGACTCAACATCTAACACTATGAGGACTGTAGGTGGGTCTTCAGATACTGGTGTAAACCATGAGCAAGCCATAGCATTTACCCTCCCATCACTACAGGTAGACGTTACCACAACTACAGGTCTTGGATGTAGTAGTCTGTAATAACTACTTAAATCAAATGTCTGGAACATAACTTCACACCTTAATTAATACTACCTACTAATTAATAAGGTTAGTATCCTGTGATAACTACTAAGTCATTACTTAAGTACTTCCTAGGACTTACTGTTAATTCTTCAGGGATGTCGAGGTTCTTAAGGGTTATTAAGTCTTCTTCAGTGAACGGACCTACCCTAAATATCAGTAGGTAACATACAGGTGATACCACCCCAAACCCTAAACCACCATTGATTAGTAGGTTTGTTAAGGACTTCATATCAGTAGTTGATGGGGTACATAAAGTACTGTGTGTATGTACTGTCACTACAGCATCTACCTCAGGGATCACGACCCTATCTACCTCACCTTCTAAGACTTCAGCCCTCCCATCCCTTAAGACTACTAACATGTACTCAACACCTGACTCCTTAGTCTTTAGAGATTCTAACCTCATGTAGGGTATAGCCCACCTCAGAACTGTTTTAATAGCTTCATCATATAGTACCCTATAGTTAATACCTGAACTACCTAGGGAGACATTAACACTACTAACTAATCCGTAATCAATTAAATCATCTAATTCGAAGTACTTATCAGGTCTGTACTCACACCCACTTAAGTTTACGTTTATATCACTACCTAGTAGGTCCTCCAAGGAAGAGAACTCAACATCTATGTACGCATCACTACAGTTACAGTCGAAGATTAACGACTCTACACCGTTTACTAATATATTAGCTAGTGCTAACGCCTTAGAAGTATTTGAGGTTAACTCAACCTCCAAGTCCTCCTAACCTCTAAATACCTAACACTGTGAAGTAAATGAATCTCAATTTACATGAACATGTAAACATATATGTGGATTCATTATGAGGTAAGCTTATAAATTTACATGGATATGATACATCGGTGATAGCTATGAGTTCAGGTAAGTCCTCAGGTATTAAGTTATTAGCTCTAGGTCTAGTCGTAGGTATAGTCATAGGTTTCGGCCTCGGGTGGTATTTAAAGCCTACCCCCCAGACAACCACTACATTTATTAAGTTCACACTTGATTGGGCTTATCAAGGACCTCAAGCACCATTCCTAGTAGCTTTGTATAAGGGCTTCTTCGCTGAGGAGGGCTTATCAGTAAGTATTGATAGGGGTTACGGGTCTGCTAAGGTGATAAGTGATGTAGCTGCAGGGTTATTCGATATAGGCTTTGGTGATATTAACTCGTTGATAGAGTTTAAGTCTAGGAATCCAGACGCTAAGGTTAAGGCAGTAGCTATAATTCACGTAGCCTCACCGTTAAGTATAGTAACTCTTAAGGGTAGGGGTATTGAAGTACCTAAGGACCTTGAGGGTAAGAGGTTAGGTGCTCCTGCAGGTGATGCTGCTAGGAGGGTATTCCCAGCATACGCTAACGTCACAGGTATTGACTTAAGTAAGGTTACCTGGGTTACTATGGATGTACCCCTACGTGAACCTATGTTAGTTAGAGGTGATGTAGATGCTGTTAGTGGGTTCTACTATACTGTAGTGTTGAACTTACTGGCTTTGAACGTATCTAAAGAAGATATTAAGGTCTTCAAATACAGTGAATACTTACCGTTAGTTGGTAACGGTATAGTAGTTAATGAGGACTTCCTCAAGAAGAACCCAGAAGCTGTTAGGAAGTTCTTAAGAGCTGTTATAAAAGGTATTAAGTACTCTATAGCTAA
>JAJHRE010000040.1 GCA_020832985.1 Desulfurococcaceae archaeon
GATACTGCATTCACTCAAAGCCTCATAATATTCTCACTACCTCTAGGATTCATAGATTTAACTGGTGTGATAGCAGTAAGTGTTATTATCTCTCAGATAGTGTTTCTTAAATCGTTAATTAGTGTCTTGTTATGTTCCTTAGTCATATTCTTCACATACCTACCCTACACTATACTTCCATTAATAGCTGATATCAGGTATGTTAACCACTTAAACATCTTCAACATCACCTACTGGGAAGAAGGTACTGAGTTAAACCTACTTAAGTTTATGGTGGTGTTTACGGTCATTTACTTATTATTTGGAGTTCTCTACGTTAGAGTTATTAAGAACTACATACCTAAGGTGAGGGACTTAAAATACTTACTAATAACTACGGCGACATACTACTCATTACTGATAATACTCATAACTACATCTTCAGTAATTACGGCATATATGTTCTTAAACAAGTTACCTGTAGGTCCTCAACACCTAATATACATTACCATACCAGCACTAACCATACCACTTATTAAGTCATTCAACGACTTACTCAGTGAGTTAAGTTCTTTAAGAGTTAAGGCTATGGAGTTGTTTAAGGAAGTTAATAAGGATTTCACAGAAGTTCACTCAGTAACTGATACACTAGTTGTGAACCCAGTCCTAGGTTTAAGTGTTAGTAAGTATCATAGGGAGTTAGATGATGTTGTAAGTAATTTAAAGAGTGTTGAGGACTTACTGAAGAAGCATACCTACTCTATAGACCGTATGAACACAGTCATTAATGAATTACTACATATTAAGGAGGTCTTAAGAAGTGTTAGGGATGGTATTACTAACAATTACTTAAACGTAATTAATGAGTTTAGAGACGCTTATACTGAGTTAGTGTTAATTAGTGGTTTAAGAGATGATGAGGTTGAATCAGTTATTAATGTATTATTGAGTGTTAAGAGGTTTGAGGATATACCGGCTGTAGTTGAGGGTTTAAGTAAGTTATCGGTGAAGTTATGTGAGAAGTACGTCACTGCTTTAGATAAGGTCTCTAAAGACGTTAATGAGGTCTTAGGTATTAGAGTAAGTGTTGATACGTCCTTACCATGTAGGGATGTTATATCATTAACTAGTCTTAAGACGTATAGGGAAGTACTTAGTGAGGTTAGTAATGAACTCGTAATCAACATAGCTAACACACTCAATAACTTATTAGTTATTACTGAACGTATTGATGAGCTTTATAGAGAGTATAAGATTAGGCTAAGTTATGAACTCCAGACATCGTTTAAGGAGTTATTAAGTTCGTTAAGAACTATCGCTGTTAGTGAGAAATCAACGTATAGGTTGTTAAACAGTATTAAGAGCATATGTACTAACTTAAGGAAGGGCTTAACAGAGATTACTGATTTATTAAGGAGTGAGGTAGGGGTTAAGGAAGATTTAATAGTTAATACTGCAGGTAATCTAGGAATACCTACTAGTAAGTTATTACCAGTGACTAAGGAGTTAATTACTAAGGCATTCTCAGAGTTAACTAGTTATAATGATGTTAGAGTATGTAGTGATTTTATAAGTAAGTTAGCTTCTAAGGGCTTAAACACACTCCACGACCTACTACTAATCATAACCCTACTTGACGATATCTTAAGGAAGGTTAAGTACCTACCACTAATATTTACGTATCTCGATGATAGATTAGCTAGGGGTGACGTACCTTTAAGTGATATACCGTTAGATGAGAAGTCTCTGAAATGGTTTGTAGACCTATACTTAGCTAGTAGGGATGGTGTGGTCATTCAAGGTGATGTTATTAGGAGGGTGAGAACATAGTACTGACTAAATGTGGTGTAAACGGTAATAACTTCTTATGTGATGTGAGTATTATTAAGGGTAGGTTAGTAGTTAATAACTTATCTACGGGGTCTTTAGAAGAGTACGACTTATCCAGTATAGTTAGTGTTTACCGAGATGGTGACTTACTAATACTTCAAACACCTACTAAGAAGTTATACTTTGAAGTCTCCGGTAAAGCTGTGAGTATAGTATATGATGTAGGTAGGTTAGTAGAGCTTAGGATTAAGTATGATGTGATATCCACAGGTATTAAGGAATTACTCCTAATTACGTCTAAGGTTCTGAAAATCTTAGTTGATATAGTCGTTAAATTCAGTAGTGATTACTTAGGTAGGTGGGTATACTCTAAATCCAGGCTTAACGACCTCTACGTCGTTAGTAACGATTTAATCAAGTACGGTATTGATGTTAAGGGTTATTTAGATGAACTTACTAGAAGTATTGATTTAAGGAGGGTTAACGATGTTAGGAACTCTATTAAGGCTTTGATTAGGGAGGTAGTAGTTAGTGTTAGTAAGTACTTAACTAGTACGTTAGTGTTTACTGATTTAAGACCTATACTTAACGTGTTAGTACTTACGTATACTGTAGAGCTCGCATGTATGACTAACCAATTAATAGAGTGTAGGAGGGTTGAGGAGGAATTATCTACTCTATGTAATGATGAAGTACATATTAAATTACTTAACGTACCTGAGGTTAATATATGCGTAGGGTTTATTAAGTCTTTAAGGAGTAAGGATTCTTACGAAGCTGTTAATGAATTTATAGAGAATTTCCTAGACGTTTTAAGTAGTTACTTCAGACTTAGTTAATGAATTCATCAACTATAGAGATTATATCTCTTAAGTTACTGATTACGTAATACCTTGACTTAACCTTCTTAAGCACTTCCTCACACTCACTACAGTTAATCACTACTGGATAACCAACTATTTCCAAAGCACTTAAGTCCCACGTAGTATCACCTACATACATAAACTCACTTAATGGTATGTCTAACTCATTAGATAGTTCCTTAAGTACTACATCCTTCCTTAAAGGGTTTACAACCTCAACCCCGTAAGGTAGTAAGCAGTTGTTAGCGTCGAAGAGTAGTTTATTAACGTATATCCTCTTAATACCTAACCTACTCCCTACGTAGTTAGCTAGTATGTCAATACCACCACTAACTATAGCTAATTCAACCCCCCTACTTAATAAGTAACTACATACTTCCTCAGCACCATCACTTAACTCAACATTAGCGAAGGCTGCTACTACCTCATCCCTAGTTATACATCCTTTAGAAGTTAATAGTGTGAGGTCCCTACGCATCCACTCACTATACGTTATTAATCCGTTGTAGAATAACTCAATATTAACACTCCTAAGTACTCCATCATCAACACCGAAGTACTTCTGGAGGTATTCCCAAGAACTTCTAAAAGGTACTAAAACACCGTCGAGGTCGAAGACCGTAACTCTTAATTTCCCCATCATTAATACCTTACATCAACACTTAAACAGTCCTGATCAACTACTCTTAGGTAGTCTATGGGTTAACTCTACTATCAACCCGTCTAGGAATGCCGTAGCGGTTATCTCGAAGAGTGATGTTAGAGGTGATAAGGGTTCATATATACCTAATATCTGTCTTGAGAAGTAATCCTCCTCACTACTCACTTTAAACCTCCCAGGTATCTCAACAACTATATCTGAGAGTTTAGCTAGTGGTGAGTCTGGGAAGCTAGTTAAGGCTATCACTTTAGCACCTACTGACTTAGCAACCTCAGCAGCATCTACAACTAACCTAGTCCTACCAGAACCACTTATAGCTATGACTACGTCATTAGGTGCTAAAGCTGGGACTGTAGTATCGCCTAGGACGTATACTTTAAAACCTAAGTGCATTAACCTAATCGCAAATGCCTTCCCAACAAGTCCTGACCTACCAACACCTACGACTAATACCTTCCGCATCTCATTCCTAGCCTTAATTAAAGCATCAATTAATGCCTCAACCTGCTCACTCTTTATATAGTCAATAGCTTTTAAGACATACCCAGCTAAATCCCTCATAGTACCCACTATAAACTTCTCCTTAGACTCATCCAATACCTACTCCCAAATCATGCTTAATTAAAGAATTTTAAAAATATTCCTGATAAACCATTTCTCATAAGTGGTAATTCATAGTCTTTCATCCCTTCATTCAAAACAGCCATCACTTAAATCTACTCATCTAACTCATAAAGCTCATCAAACATATAGTCAGTTAATATCATGTTCTTCATAATTATGAAGCTTGTAAGTCCTTAGTAAGTCTTTTAAAACTCTATAATACGTGTTTAAGGGTGTATTAGGTGGAACTTAAACTCGCGTTAATCGGTTTTGGAGTTGTTGGTAGGGGTTTTACAGGTATCCTCATCAGGAAGAGAGACTACTTACTGAGTAAGTATAACCTTAGGGTTAGGGTTGTAGGTATATGTGATTTAAAGTACGGTAGTGTAGTTAATAGTGAAGGTCTAGACATTATTAAAGCTTTAGAGGTTGTTAGGTCTGGTAAGTCTTTAGAGAAGGAGTTCGACGGTGTTAAGGGGTTAGGAGCTGTAGAGTTCATAGACGTAAGTAACGCTGATGTAGTTGTTGAAGCTACTTGGACTAACTTAGAGACTGGTGAGCCAGGGTTAACACATATTAAGAAAGCGTTAAGTTCAGGTAAACACGTAATAACTACTAATAAAGGACCTATAGCCCTAGCTTATAGAGAGTTAAGTAGTTTAGCTAGGTCTAAAGGTGTGAAACTACTCTTTAGCGGTACGGTAATGAGTGGTACACCATCTATTAGGACTTTAATCAGGGGTTTAGCTGGTTGTTACGTGAGTGAAGTAGCCGGTATATTAAACGGTACTACCAACTACATATTAACTAAGATGGAGGAGGGGTTAACATTTAATGAGGCTTTAAGAGATGCTCAGATGAAGGGTTATGCTGAGGCAGACCCTACAATGGATATAGATGCTTGGGACCCGGCGGCTAAGATAGTAATACTAGCTAATATAGCTTTTGATAGTGATTTAAAACCTAAGGATGTTATTAGGAAGGGTATTAGAGATATTAAGTTAGATAATATTAAAGATGCGTTAAGGAGGGGTAAGAGGATTAAGTTAATTGCTAGGGCTTGGGTAGACGGTAATACAGTAAAAGCTAAAGTCACACCTGAGGAGGTAGATATTAACAGCTTCTTCGGTCAAGTAACAGGTACTGTAAACGCTGTGATGTATAGGACTGACTCACTAGGTGATGTATACCTAATCGGTAGGGGAGCTGGTGGTGAGGAGGCAGGTCAGGCAATACTTGCAGACTTAATAGAGCTTAACAGTATATTAGAGGAGTCTAAATTACTAACCAGTAGATAGTGAGGTAGGGTCTGCAGTCAACGATAAAACTAATTAATTTTCACTGCATAGTAATTACTGTGTCTATATGGTTAAGTATAAAGTTACTGTGAATAGGTCTTTATGTATAGCTTGTGGTGTAGCACCAGCTCTATGCCCTAAAGTGTTTGAGTTAGGTAGTGATAACGGTAAGAATAAAGTAGTTGATACCTACTCTATAAAACTTACTGATGAGGTCTCAGTCGGTGTAGTACCTGAGGAGTTATACCAATGTGTTAAGGGAGCAGCTGATTCATGCCCTGTCAACGCTATAGTTGTTGAGGAGTTGCGTGACTGACAGCTCTCCGCCATGAATGGCGGGGCGTTCTACACCCTCTAGGGTAATCCCTCACTGATCAGAGCCCTGCTGTCAGCTCCGGTGAGGTATGAACTCACGGTCTGCTAAGCTCGTCCACATCCAACACCAAATATGATGCAGAAACAAAATTGAGTTTTCACCCTGTTATGCTGGGCATTAAAAACACCTCTCCGTCCTAAATGTGTGAAGCCTCCAATATGAGGTGATTACTAACGCTATAGGGGTAATTATTTTTCACAAATTCTTTAATGTTTTAGGAGAGTGCTTGTGATAAATCCTCTATTAAGTCATTAACATCTTCTAACCCTATAGAGAGTCTTACTAGGTTTTCAGTAATCCCTAGCTTTAACCTATGTTCTGGTTCTATAAATCTGGCTGGTGCTTTAATAGGTATTACAGCCATACTCTCAGTCCCTCCAAGACTTGGGCATCTCTTTATGATCCTTAACCTACTCACGAATTTTAAGGTATCTTCGTAAGTTCCCTTAATCTTAATACTTAATACCCCACCATATAAAGGCTTCTCAAATAACTTCTTAGCTATGTCGTGGTATGGGTTCTTACTTAATCCTGGATACATAACATCCTCAATTCTAGGGTGTTCAGCTAAGTACTCAGCAATAACCTTAGCATTAGTACTCTGCTTCTCAAACCTAACTTCAAGTGTCTTCACACCTCTAAGGATCATGTACGCTTCGAATGGTTGGAGGATACCTCCTAAAACCCTCCTCCAATCCCATAACGTCATAATATCCTCCTTACCCCCAGCTACAGCACCACCTACTACGTCGTTATGTCCTCCGAAGTACTTAGTCATACTGTGGATTACTAACCTAGCCCCATACTTTACAGGTTTTAAAATTACTGGGGTTGTGAATGTGTTATCAACTACTAGAGCTACTCTACTTAAGTCAGTATGTTTGAAGATGTAGTCAAGGTCTATAACCCTATTCGTTGGGTTAGTCATAGACTCCACAAATATTAGTGAGGTCTTACTATCTACAGCATTAACTATATCCTCAGCCGACGGCCACACCTTCTCCACCTTAATACCGAACTTCTGTGAAAGATTACTTAGTAGGACGAATGTTGAGCTGTAGAGTTCCATAGGGATAACGACCTTATCACCAGGTCTTAAATACCATATAAACGTAGTTGATATAGCTGACATACCGCTATTGAATGCTAAGGCATCTTCAGTGCCCTCTAACTTAGTAATGACTCTCTCTAAAGCCCTAGTAGTTGGGTTTTCCTCCCTCCCATACCTTAAGTAATTACCTCTATCTATGAACTTAGCTAGCTTAAGCTCATAATCTATATATTCGTAAATCACGCTAGTGTATATCGGCGGTATATGTGAGCCGTACTCATCACTATGTTCATGACCGTGTATAGCATTAGTTGATAATTTAGTCACTACCCCAACACCTACTTACCAATGTATGAAAATTTTTTAAGCATTTGATTTACTGTCAGTAATAATTGTAATAAGTTACTCATAGTGAAATGGCTTAATTCGATATTACCTAAGTATTAAGTGGTAATTAGTTCTGTGGGGTGTTTAAAAACATGTTTATTAAGTGATTACCTTATAGGTTTAAGCCCGAGGTCCTCAAGTAATATCTTCTTCAACTCCTCTTTATCTTCGTCTTTAAGGTTGATTAAGGGTAGCCTCATAGACCCTCCTCTCAACCCTAATATATCCATAGCTGCCTTCCTAACACTCATGTATATGTATGATGTCGTATACGGTGGTTGGAGTATTGATGTGGGAGGTCCGTACTTCTCACGCATCCTAGCTATGAACTCATCCAGAGGTTCTAACTTCCTAATTAACTCATGTGCTTTCTTCCAATCACCACTAACTCCTGCTTTAAGTAGTTCTAAGCTGAATTTAGGCATGAAGTTAAGACCTGATACGAATCCTCTAGCCCCGTAAGGTAGTGTTGCTACGTACCACCACTCACCACGTCCTTGAATTATAGGTATTTTATGTCCTACAGCTTTAACCTGCTGATAGAACGTATCTATGAATGGTGTGTTCTCCTTAACACCGACTATGTTGGGTATGTCATTAACGATCTTCTTCATTAGTGGGGGCTTTATATATGCTTTAGATACGTATGGGTTGTTATATATCACAACACCTATGTTTAATGACTCAGCAATCTTCTTATAATGTAGGTACATACCTAATTCCTCAGGTGTGTGGTAGTATGGGAGGACTACTTGAACACCATCAACACCTACATCCTCAGCATACTTACTTAAGTTAATAGCTAATTTAGTCCCGGCAGCACCGGTACCAGCTATTACAGGGAGTTTACCACCGACTTCCTCAACAGTTATCTTGATGACCTTCTTAATCTCCTCCTCACTCATAGCGTAGAACTCACTTAAACTACCGCATGGTGTTAGAGCTACAGGTTCCCCCTTAAAAACCTCGACTAAGTACCTGATATTCTCTCTAAGACCCTCAACATCTAGTTCCTCATCTTTAGTGAATGGAGTCATTAAAATCTCTACTATAGTACCCTTCATTAAGAACTCCTTAAGAGCTTCAGGCTTCATAATAACCACATCTAATAGTAGGCTTCAGACCTAATAAATTTGTTAATATTACTTACTCCTCAATGTTATCTGAGGTCTACGTCTATGAGTTACTATAACGTAGTTCACGATTAATATTGATGTCGAGGTTATTAACACCCATAAGGATATAGGGATCCCTAGTACTGTGGTTAGGAAGGCTCTTACCGGCCCGTATATTAAGGCATTGTATATGGCTATAGAGGCTCCGCAAATTAATGCTGTTATCGCCCCATACCTTAGGCTCTTTAAGTCCTTAACCCCTAACCAACTAATTATGGTTATCGGAGCTAGTGGTAAGAGTATTACTGAGGAGAGTACTGACATCTCAACAATGAAGCCAGGTCTTAAGTAAGCTATTAACGCTGTTATTAAGGTTAACATTATAACTACGACATTACTTACTACTAATACCTCCCTACTACTAACTCTTAACCTAGATTCGTAGAAATCCCTAATGATTGATGATGTAACACTTAATATTATGGAGTTAGCTGTAGATACTGCAGCAGCTATTATGGATATGATTATTATAGATGCTGGTATCGGGTCTAGGGTAAGTATTAGTGTAGGGGTTACGTAGTCTCTATAACTTATGAATGGTATTACTTTAAACTCGGTTAATACCCTAGCTAGTAAGCCAATTATAACTACTATTATAGTGTATAGGAAGCCGTATATTGAGAAATACGTTATCATCTTCTTAAGAGCTTTCTCATTAGCCGGCATGTAGATCCTCTGAACTACTTGAGGGTTAGTTACTGCGAAGAATACCCAAGGTAATGTGTAAGCTAGGAATGTGTTGAAACTCCAGAAGGGTGTTAAACCAGTAACCCCTACGTTATCTAAAGTGTTAATCACTATGTTTAAGTCTGTTGTCGGGAGTTTAGTTAGGGTTAACCATAAGAACGTAATTGATGCTGAGGCCATCAGTATTCCTTGGTAGGCATCTGTAGTTGCTACACTCCATAAACCAGCTATTACAGTCCATATCAATACTAAGGAGGTAGCTATGATTATACCTAACACGTAATTCAGACCTAAACTCTC